>NZ_JBSFUT010000021.1:0-146202 GCF_053591935.1 Streptomyces sp. NPDC002851
GCTGCTTTCCGCGTACGCGCCGACCGGGACGTCCGTGACGGACGCGACGGCGGAGGAGCAGAAGGGCTATGCGACCGTCACCGAAGCCTCGTCCAAGGTCGTCCTGCCGATGCGGCCCGACACCGACCTCAGCAAGGTCGCCCCGCGGTTCGCGCTCGCCCCGGGGGCCCGGATCAGCCCCGCGTCAGGTACCCGCCGCGACTTCCGTAAGCCGCGCACGTACACGGTGACGGCCGCCGATGGCACCACGCGCACCTGGACCGTCGAGGCAATCGCGATGCGCAGCCCGGTGCTGCCCGGACTGAACGCCGACCCGGATATCCAGCGGTTCGGCGATCGCTACTGGATCTATCCGACGACGGACGGCTTCCCGGGCTGGAGCGGCACCCGCTTCGCGGCGTACTCGTCCGACGACCTGGTGAACTGGAGCGGCCACGGGACGGTGCTCGACCTCGGGCCCGATGTGAGCTGGGCCGAGAGCCGGGCATGGGCGCCGGGTGCGGTCGAGCGCGACGGCAAGTACTACCTGTACTTCTGTGCCGAGCAGCAGATCGGCGTCGCGGTCGCGGACTCCCCCGCGGGCCCGTTCAAGGACGCGCTGGGTAAACCCCTGGTCGCCAAGGGGCAGTTCTCGGGCCAGATGATCGACCCGTCGGTGTTCACGGACGATGACGGCCAGGCGTATCTGTACTGGGGCAACGGGCGCGGGTACGTGGTGCCGCTGAACGATGACATGGTGTCGTTCGACCCCGCGAAGGTACGGGACATCACCCCGGACAACTTCCGTGAGGGCGCCTTCGTGGTGAAGCGGCAGGGCACGTACTACTTCATGTGGTCCGAGGACGACACCCGCAGCGAGAACTACCACGTTGCCTACGCCACCGGATCGAGCCCGCTCGGCCCGTGGACCAAGCGCGGCACGATCCTGCAGAAGCGGCTCGAGTACGGCATCAAGGGCACCGGCCACCACTCGGTGGTGCGCGCCGCGGGGACCGATGACTGGTACATCGCCTACCACCGCTTCGCCGTGAACGGTCCTGGACGCCCCGGCGGCGACGGCACGCACCGCGAAACCACCCTGGACCGGCTCGAGTTCGCCCCGGACGGCACGATCAAACCGGTCGTCCCGACCCTCGAGTCCGTCGATCCGGTGAAGCCGGTACGTGAAGGTGAGGCCTCGTGAGAACGCTGCGCCTGTTCCTGTACGCCTGCTGCCTGGCCATCGTCGCGGCGCTGCTCTCCGCCGTGCCCGCGGGCGCGTCGCCCGGAGCCGCACGGGACAAGTCCCCTGAGTCCCCTGAGTCCGCGAAGCCCATCGCCGCCGTGACCGTCACGAACGGCACTCAGTTCACCGACACGTCCGGCGGCCCGCTGCACGCGCACGGCGGCGGCGTCCTCAAGGTCGGTGCGTACTACTACTGGTTCGGGGAGAACCGGAACGCCGACAACACGTTCCGGTACGTCTCCGCGTACCGCTCCAAGGACCTGAAGAACTGGGAGTTCCGCAACCACGTCCTGACCGAGGCCACCGACCCGGAGCTCGGGACCGCCAACATCGAACGCCCCAAGGTGATCTACAACCAGCGCACCGGGCAGTTCGTGATGTGGATGCACAAGGAGAACGGCGTCGACTACAGCCAGGCCCGTGCGGCCGTGGCCACCTCGTCGACCGTCGACGGCGACTACACGTGGCGCGGCTCCTTCCGGCCGCTCGGCGCGCACATGTCCCGGGACATCACGCTCTTCACGGACTCCGACGGCACCGGCTACATGATCTCGGCCGCGCGCGACAACTACGACCTGCACATCTACCGGCTCACCGACGACTACACCCAGGTCTCCGAGCTGGTCGCCAACCCCTGGCCGGGCGGCCGCCGGGAGGCTCCGGCGCTCTTCAAGCGCGGCGACGTGTACTTCATGCTCACGTCGGGCGCCACCGGCTGGAATCCGAACCAGCAGCAGTACGCCACCGCCCGTTCGCCGGAGGGCCCGTGGAGCGCGATGCGGAACGTCGGTGACGCGACGGCGTACGGCTCGCAGACCGCGTACGTCCTGCCGGTGCAGGGCGATCGGGCCACCTCGTATCTGTATATGGGCGACCGGTGGGGCAATTCGTTCGGGCAGAAGGTCAACGACTCGCGGTACGTCTGGCTGCCGCTGGCCTTCCCGACCGCCACCACCATGTCCATGGACTGGTACCCGGAGCTGGAGATCGACACGGCCGCCGGAACGGTCACCGGCCGCGGTGGCCCGTACGAGACACTCACCGCCCGGCACAGCGGCAAGTGCGCCGACGTGCTCAGCCAGTCGCTCCAGGAGGGCGCGGCCGTCGCGCAGTACACCTGCAACGGCGGCGGCAACCAGAAGTTCTGGTTCAAGGAGCTGCCCGACGGATACGTCCGGCTGATCGCCCGGCACAGCTCCTTGTGTCTGACGGAGAGCGCGAGCGGCACGGTGGAGCAGCGGGCCTGCGCCTCCGGGACGGCCGGGCAGGAGTGGCGGGTCACGGAGGCCGCGGACGGGTATGTGACGCTGGCCTCCCGGGTGAGCGGCAAGTGCCTGGACGTCGCCGACGAGTCGATGGCGAACGGGGCCCGGCTTGTCACCTGGGACTGCACGGGTGGCCTCAACCAGCAGTGGAAGCGGGCGACTTGATCCCTGAACGCCATTGAGCTCGATGCCGCTGGGCCACTGGGCCGCTGGGCCGAGGAGCACATCACCGAGGTGCTCGTGGCATGTGAGAGCTACGCCGCCCGCCAGTGATCTTCCTGGCCTTCTTACCGCATCGCCGAACGGACTCCGTTCTCAAGAGGCGAGCCGGAATTGTCTCCGAAGAGGCGGAAACGTAGGTTGTCCGCCTGTCCGGCCGCGGTTGAAGGGTGAAGGGTGCTGCTCGATGGGACGTCGCGAGAAACCGGTTGATCCGGACGCCGGTCCTATACCGCGCCTCGCGCACGAGCTGCGCCTTCTTCGCGAGAAGGCCGGAAAGCCGCCCTATCGGGAGATGGTCAAGCGGGCCGGATACTCGACGACCGCACTGTCCCAGGCGGCGGCCGGCGACCAATTGCCCACCCTGGCGGTGGTGCGGGCGTACGCCGAGGCGCTGGACGCCGACCCCGAGGAGTGGGAGGAGCGCTGGCGGCAGGCGGACGCCGAGGTTCGGGCGTCCGCGGCGGACGAGAGGGCACCGTATCGAGGCCTTGCCCGCTTCGAGCCCGACGACAGCGACGTCTTCTTCGGCCGGGACAAGCTGGTCGCCGAACTCCTTGGCCTGGTGCGCGAGTATCGGTTCGCCGCGGTCTTCGGCCCCTCCGGCAGCGGCAAGTCCTCGCTGCTGCGAGCGGGGCTGATCCCGGCCCTTCGACAGGGGCCGGGCGCCGCCCGACCCGCGGTCATCCGGGTGCTCACCCCGGGCGAACGGCCTGCCCGCACCCACGAGTCGGCGCTCCTCGCGCAGGACGGCGACCAGGACACCTGGGTGATCGTCGACCAGTTCGAGGAGCTGTTCACGCTCTGCCACGACCGCGCGGAACGCGACCGGTTCCTGGACCTGCTGCTTACGGCCCGGCGACCGGACAGTCGGCTGCGGGTGGTGCTCGCGGTGCGCGGCGACTTCTACGGCCACTGCGCCGCCCACCGGGACCTTGCCGAGGCGGTCAGCCAAGCGAATCTGCTGGTCGGCCCGGTGAACGGCGACGAGCTGCGGGACGTCGTCACCGGCCCCGCGACCGCCGCGGGACTCAACGTGGAGCGAGCCCTGACCGCCCGGATCATCGACGAGGTCACCGATCGGCCGGGCGCGCTGCCGATGCTCTCGCACTCCCTCCTTGAGACCTGGCGCCGCCGCCGCGGCCGCACGCTGACGCTGGCCGCATACGAGGAGGCGGGCGGCGTACGCGGGTCGATCGCCGCCACCGCCGAGCGGGTCTACGGCGACCTCGAGGAGAGCCAGGCCCGTACGGTCCGGCGCATCCTGCTGCGGCTGATCGCCCCAGGGGACCGCACGGCCGACACGCGCCGCCCGGCCTCCCGGTCCGAGCTGGGGCCCGATGCGCCGGACGTCCTGGAATGTCTCGCCGCCGCCCGCCTGGTCACTCTGGACGGCGATACCGTCGAACTCGCCCACGAGGCCCTGCTCACCGGCTGGCCGCGCCTCGCCGGCTGGATCGAGGAGAGCCGGGAACGGCTGCGCGCCCAACGGAGCCTGGACGAGGCCGCCCACGCCTGGACGGAATTGGACCGCGACCCCGGCGCGCTGTACCGGGGCACCCGCCTCGACCGCGCCGAGGAGCTGTTCGGCAGGCAGCCGGAGAACCCGGCGGAACCAGAGAAGGGGGCCGATGACCTCACCCTCCTCGAACGGGACTTCCTGACCGCCTCGGTCGCGGCCCGCGACGCCGAGCGGAACGCCGAGACGCGCACCGCCCGCCGCACCCGCGCGCTCACCGTCGGTCTCTCCGTGTTCCTCGTGCTCGCGCTGGCCGCGGGGCTCGTGGCCTGGCAGCGCAACCAGGTGAGCGAGGAGGAGGCCGCCAAGGCCGCCGCTCGCCGCCTGGCCACCGTCGCCGACAGCATGCGCTCCACCGACCCGCGCACCGCCTCCCTGCTCGGCGCCGCCGCGTGGCGGATCGCTCCGCTCACCGAGTCCCGCTCGGCCCTGCTCGGCGCGCTCGCCCAGCCGGAGCGGGACGCCTTCACCGACCCGCGGAGCGGCAAGAACGCCCGGCGCTTCCTCGCCGACCAGGGCCGCACCCTGCTCAGGGCCGAAGGCGGCCGCGTCACCGCCTGGAACGTGGCCGACCACCGCCGCACCCATACGTATCGCCTGCCCAGCGACGTGGAAGCGGCCGACGTCGGCCCCGGTGCGCGGTTCCTCGTCCTGAGCGCGGCGGGCGGCGACACCCTGTGGAACCTCCCCGAGGGGAAGCCGGCCGCCGACCTGGGCGATGCGGCGCTCGGGGCGACCGCTCCCGACGGAAAGGCGTACCTCACACAGCCGCTCGACGGACCGGGCCAGGTCCGGGTCCGGCGCACGGACGACGGCAAGGTCCTCTTCAGCACCGGCATCTCCCGCGACCTGACGACCGCGGCCCTCAGCGCCGGCGGACGTCTGGCCGCAGTCTGCCTCGCCGACGGCTCGCCCCAGGTGTGGGACACCGCGCACGGCAAACGGCTGTCCGGCGCCTGGGACAAGGCGGACGGGACCGTCTGCGGTACCGGCTCGGGGGCGGACGGCGGGGACCGCGTGCTGCGCTTCAGCGCGGACGGCAGGCGGCTTGCCCTGGCCCACGGGACGTCGGCCACCGTCTGGGACGTCCGCATCGGGCGGGTCGTCGCCGACTTCACCAGTGGTGGCACCACCGGCTTCACCGAGGCCGACCTCGCTGCGGACGGAGAGTTCCTGGCCACGGCCGACGACCAGGAGATCTCCGTATGGCGCCTTGCGGCGGGCGGCGTGCAAGTCTGGCGCCGACCGCTGGCGGGCGCGGAGGTCCGTGGGCTGACATGGACCCCGGACCAGGGCCGCCGCACCCTGCGCTACCTCGACCGCGCGACCGTCCACACCGTCGACCTCACCGACCGCCTCGCCACGCCCTGGCAGGACACCCCGGCCGACGCGACGGCCCTCGCCCCGGACGGCAGCGCCCTCGCCACCGCGACCCGGTCGGGGGACGGCTACCGCTTCGAACTGCGCTCCACCGGCACCGGCGCGGTCCTCGCCCGCACCACGCTCGGCCAACTGCCGAGCCACTCCGGAGACGAAGCGCCGCTCCTGTCCTTCAGCCCGGACGGCCGTACGCTCGCCGTCGCCGACACCACCTCCTCCGGCGGCTCCCTACGGCAGCGCTTCACCGTGTGGGACGTACGGGCCCACAAGGTCCGTACGTCGTTCACCACCTCCGGAGCGGCCGACCGGCCCGTGTCCGCGATCGCCCTGGGCCCCGGCGGCCGCACACTCGCGGCCGTGCGCTCCACGGGCGACGGCGAGGCGGCGGAGCTCTGGGACACCCGGACCCGGCGCGGCCCGAAGACCCTGCACAGCCTCTTCGGGCAGGTCGTGGCCATGCGGCCGGACGGACGGCTCCTCGTAGGCTCCGCCGACCAGTACGCCGACGTACCCTCCGGCAAGGTCACCGGGTGGGCGCTCGCCGACGACCGCCAGGTCACCGCCCTCGCCTTCAGCGCCGACGGCACCCGGCTCGCCGTCGGCGACTCCACCGGGCACGTGACCCTCTGGGACGGCGACCTGCGGCACGCCTCGGGGGTACTGACCGGCACCGCCGACACCGCGCCGGAGAGTGCGGCCGAGGCCGTGCAGGCACTCGCCTTCTCCGCCGACGGCCGCACCCTCGCCGTGGGAGGAGCAGGCGGCACTCTCCGGCTGTGGGACACCACCGGGCAGCAGCGCCTCGGCGGCGACCTGCCCACGCCCGGGGACGAGATCCGCTCCCTCGCCTTCAGCCGGGACGACGGCACGGTCTACGCCAGCGGCCCGAACGCGGTGCTCCAACGCCATCCCGTCGCCCCCGACGCGGCCGTCCGCGCCATCTGCGCACGCGCCGGTGGCGGACTGACCCGGGCGCAATGGCGGACGTACGTCCCCGACGCGCCGTACCAGCAGGTCTGCCCGACAGCGCCCGGAAAGGGCACAAACCGGGGCAGAGTGCCGCCGGAGTGAGCCACGAAATTGTTCACGGTGACTCCGGGCCTCGCTGAAAAACGCCCCTGACCAGAACGATCAGAGACCACAACGGCCGCGGCGTCCCTCGTACGCCGCGGTCGGCCGGCGTCCGGACCGTGACGCCCGGCAGTCTCCGATCTCCAGGTTCTGGTTCATGCGCTCTCACACCCTGCTCCCCTCACTGCTGCTGCTCGGCTCTCTCACCTTCACGGCAGCCTGTTCATCCGGAACGTCCGGCTCCGCGGGCACGGCACACACCGACGCGCGGCCCGGACCGTCACCGTCCCCGGCCCGGACGGTCGACCCGTCGAAGATCAAGGGTCTGAACATCGTCCACGACAGCAGCGAGACCACCTCCTGCCCCTTCGCGACCAGCTACCCGGACGTGCCCGGCGCCAAGGCGATGACGGCAGCGATGAAGAAGGACGTGGAGGGGCGCCTGACCCCCTACCTCGCGGGGCCCTGTGCGGTTGACGCGGGCGGCATGGAAGGCCGCGACCTCAACATCAGCCACCGGTTCCTGGTCGCCTCCGGCGATGTCCTCGGGGTACGGCTCACCACGCGGGACCCCAGCGTGGCCGGGTCCGGCCTTTCGAGCAGGACGTACTGGTACGACGGCAAGGCCGACGCCTATCGCACGGCCCTCGGACTCGTGGCCGAAGGCTCTCGGGACGCCTTCCTCGCCGCCTTGAAGGATCAGCTCAAGGGCCGGGAGGGCGTGAATGCCGCCACCCTGGACGACGCCTTCTCCAGCCCCCAGGACCGCACCGCCGTCCTGGACGACATGGCCTTCACCGCCGACGGCGGACTGCGGGTGGAGTTCGACCGCGGCGAGATCGGCGCCCCCGCCGCCGGGTCGTTCACGGTGATCGTCTCCAAGGAGGCGATCACCCCGTGGCTGTCCGCGTTCGGCAAGCGCGCCAAGGAGCAGACCGTGAGCCCCAGCGACGCCCTTGACCTGGGCGCGACCCACACCCCCACTCCGGCCGTCCCCAGCCACACCGACTCCGGCGACGACGACACCGACTGCAAGAGGGTCAAGTGCATCGCCCTCACCTTCGACGACGGGCCCGCCGTCCCCGAGACCGCGACCCTGCTGACCACACTCGCCCAATACAAGGCGCGCGCCACGTTCTTCACCGTCGGCCAGAACGTCGCGGCCCACCCCGACCTCGTCCGCGCCGAGGCGAAGGCCGGTCACGAACTCGGCAATCACTCCTGGAACCATCCCGACCTCACTCGGCTCACCCCTGAACAGGTCGCCGGCCAACTCAACCGCACCAACGCCGCCATCAAGGCCGCCACCGGCAAGGCCCCCACGGTCTTCCGCCCGCCCTACGGCGCCATCAACCAGACCGTCCGGAAGGCCACGGCCCTCTCGCCGGTGCTGTGGGACATGGACACCGAGGACTGGAAACACCGCGACTCCGCCAAGGTCGCCCAGTCCGTCATCACCAGGGCCCGGGCCAATGACGTCGTCCTCCTGCACGACATCCACCCCACCTCGGTCGCGGCCGTCTCCGAGATCCTGCGCACCCTCACTGCCCGCGGCTTCCATTTCGTCACCGTCAGCCACCTGCGTGCCACATGGTGATAGCGAGCGGTACGTACCAGGGTGTCCACCTACGGGCGCATGGCGACTTCGAAGTGCACGACCCGCGAGCCGCCGCCCGGCTCCTCGCGCTCGTCGCACACCACTTTGCCAAGGGACCGCCAGAAGTCCTCGGCACCGGGCACCGCCGGGTCCGTATGCAGATACACCGACCGGTAGCCGCCCTCCGCGGCCGCGAAGTCGAGGAGTTCGCCGACGAGGCGCCGGGCGAGTCCGCGCCGCCGGTGCTCGGGGCGTACGTATACCCGCCGGAGTTGGGCCGTCTCGCCGGAGGGGAAGCGCTCGGCGACCCAGCGCGGGTTCGGCGGGTGGGCAGGGCCCCGGGAGTCCAGTGCCGCGGTGGCTACGACGTCCCCGTGCGGGTTCACGGCGACGAGCAGCGTGTGGCGGGACGGTGTCAGATACGCGCCCTCGAGGTCGACGATGTCGGCATGCCAGCGCGGTACGTAGCCCGTGCCGAAGTCGTGGTGGACGGTGTCGAGCATGACGGCGTGGGCGGCACCCACGTCGTCGGGGTTGCGGGCCTGATGCTGTAGTCGCGCACTTGCATATCGTACGCAAGAGGCCTGGACGGAGAGGACCGACGGTCTGCGGCTCATGGTGAGCCGCCAAGCCGCCACCTCCCCCTGTTCACCCTGCGGCAGGGCGTGTCCTCCGTCACCTCGGCGCAGTACTTCGACCACTGTCCGGTTCTTGAGCTGGCCGTGGTGGGCACCGCGCAGGCCGTCGCGTGGAACGTGTCACCCACCGTGGCCATCGGCGTGAACTGGTCCCTGCCGAATTCGATCACCGCGCTCTGTGAGGAGCCGCCCTCTACCTGGACGGTCACCTGGTCGCCGCCCTCACCCCGGGTGATCCGCCCCCACACCACCCCGCAGTATGTGCTGTAACGCACCTCCAGAGACACGGGGTTGGATCCCTCCGGCCGCCAGCTGACCGCGTCCGCGGCGCACCCTTCGGACTGCGGGTTCTTCCCGTCGCACCCGGCCCCGGGGCATCCGGGCGGCGGGGGCGGTGGCGGCTCGGGGAACATGCGCTCCGCCACGACGGGGGCGACTCCGCCGACGAGCGCGGCCACGACCGCGACGACCATGACGTGCGTGCTGTGGGCGCGCCCCCAACTCCAGGCGACACGCAGCCCGTTCCGCACCTTCGCGAGCAAGGAAGGCCCCCTTCGAGACTGCTGTGGTCCCCGCGTCCAGGCTGCGGAATACACCGACGTCCGGACAAGGTGTGGATCTGCCAACCGGACTGACGCGCTTCGGGCGCACCTTTCGGGCAGCGGAGCCCGAAGCGCCGCCGGGCGTGCGTCACGTCAGTTTCAGTCCGCCGTACTCCCCCACGCCAGGGCCGCCGCCGTGCCGGGCAGCCAGCCCAGAGCCACGCCCCACAGCACCCCGAACGCCGCACCCGCCAACGGCAGTCCGAGCCAGCCCCACGAGCTCGCCTCCACCATCCGGGCCGCGACCAGGCCCCGCCACGCACCGGCGGTCGCCGCGCCCACGACGAGGGCCGCCCAGCCCGCGGCCAAGCGGCGCCACCGGCGCGCGTCCGGCCGTTTGCGCATGTGCCGCCGTACCGCCCCGACGGCCACCGCGATCAGGAGCATCGCCGCGAAGTTCTCGCTCAACTGCCAGGCCAGGCTGGTGGATCCGAGCGGAAGGAGCCGCAGCCCCGGCAGCGCGAACGGCACGCCGAGCGCGCTCGGTACAACGGCCAGCCCGGCGCGCGCCGTAAAGGCGGTCAGGACCGTGCCGCTGCCGTGCAGCAGGACGAGCAGCAGACAGGCCGCGGCCACGGCCACGGCGGGGTCGATGCGGATCTTCGACGCGCGCATGGCCGGTCACTGTAGAAGGGGAACGGCCGCCGCGGCAGGGGTCCGCGGCAAGAAAGTGAACATTACTCAGCTCTATCGGGCGCGGCCTCGACGATCTACGATCCGTGCCATGGGGAGCGCTGCAGCGGGCGACGCAACACGCAGAGGCGGCGCATGTCGGCGGTGGCCGAGGCGAGGGCGACGCGCCGTGGTCTGCCTCGTCGTGCTCGGCGTCGCCGCGGCGTTGCTCGTGGCCGTGGGGCCCGAGGGTGCGGGCAGTGCGCGGGCCGACACCGCCTCCGGGCACCGGTGGATCACCGACCGGCAGGGCCGGGCCCTGGTGCTGCGCGGCCTGTCGACCGCGAGCAGCGCCAAACAGGCGGCGGACGGCATGCCGTGGATCGCGGAGCGGGACGTGGAGCGTGAACGCCGGGCGCTCTCCACGAATTTCGTCCGCTTTCTGCTCCAGTGGCGCAAGGTGGAGCCGAGCCCGGGGACGTACGACGAAGGCTATCTGCGGGATGTCGCGGAGCGCGTGCGCTGGTACGGGAAACGCGGCTATCACGTCATGCTGGATATGCACCAGGACCTGTACGGGCCCGCGACCAGCGGCAACGGCGCCCCGAAGTGGGCCACGGAGACCGACGGGTTCAGGTCCGCGCCGCAGGATCCGTGGGAGCTCGGCTATGTGGAGCCGGGCACCTTGCGGGCCTTCGACCACTTCTGGGGGACCAGCGACGGAGGCCGTGACCTGCGGCGCCACTACGCGGACGCCTGGCGCCACGTCGCCCGCCGCTTCGCCGACGACGACACCGTCATCGGCTACGACCTGATGAACGAGCCTTGGGGCGGATCCGTCCAGGGCCCGGCCTTCGAATCCGGCCCGCTGGCGCGGCTCTACCAGGACACCATCGACGCCATCCGCTCCGTCGACCGCGACCACTGGCTGTTCGTCGAGCCGTCGGCGATCGGCGCCAACTGGGGTTTCGCAACCGGCTTGCCGCGCCTGACCGACCCCCGCGGCAGCGGCGACGCGGCCCGCATCGCGTACGCGCCGCACCTGTACCCGCTGCCCATGGACCTCGGCGGGGGCTACACGAGTAAGACGCGCGAGCAGGTCGACACCACTCTCGCGGCCTGGCGCGAGCAGACGGAGCGGACCGCGCGGCGGCTCGGGGCGCCCGTCATCATCGGCGAGTTCGGGCTCGACGTGAACCTGCCGGGGGCCATGACGTACGTGGAGCGGGTGCAGCGGATGGCCGACGAGATGGGCGCCGGGATCGCGTACTGGTCCAACGACCCCGGCTCCTGGGCGCCTTGGGAGGGCGACGGCAAACCCACCCGCCTGCTGCCGGTACTTGACCGCCCCTACCCGCGCGCCATCGCCGGCGACCCGGTGGCGTACGTCTGGGACGCGGCGGGGAAACGGCTGACGGTGCGCTGGCGGGGCAGGCCCGCGGTCACGGGAGGAACTGAAATCTACCTCCCTGAGCGCCACTTTCCCGACGGGGCACGGGTCTCGGGCGGCCACCAGGAGTCCTGGAACCCCAAGACCCGTACCCTCACGGTTTCTTCGGGCCCGGGCATGCACGACGTAGGGATCACGCCGCGCGGCTAGGTCGTGTCCGGCGGATCCTGGCGCCTGCGGTGGGCTTTCTCTCCTACCCGCCCCTTCCCACAACTGGGGCTCCGCCCCAGACCCCTGGGGGGCCAGAGGGGCGAAGCCCCGGCTGGGGGTTCGAGGGCGAAGCCTCTATGGGGGCTCTAGGGCCTGTCCGCAAACTCCCGTCGTCGCCCGTGCGGCAGGTGGGAGTTTACGGACAGGCCCTAGGCCGCCTTGACCGCCCCACCGTCAATCACGTGGTCCGCGCCCGTCGTCGCCGCGGCTAGCGGGGAGGCGAGGTAGGTGATCAGGGCCGCGACCTCGTCCGGTTCTACGAGGCGGTCGATGAGCATGCCCACCGCTGCGGGTACCCCTGCCAGGAACTCGGCGTGTGGGACCCCCACGGATGCGGCCAGTTCCGCGCCGTACCCGTCCGGGCTCTCCCACATCGCGGTGCGGACCGGTCCGGGCGAGACGGTGTTCACGCGCACGCCCTTCGGGCCGAACTCATGGGCCAGGGCCTTGCCGAACGCGGTGAGCGCGGCCTTGGCCGTCGCATAGGGGATGGGGCCTCCGTGCGGTTCGATGGCGCTGATGGAGGACACGTTGACGATGGCACCGCGCGCGGTGAGCAGGGCGGGCAGCGCGGCGCGGGTGACGCGGACGGTGGCGAAGAGGTTGAGGTCGACCACCTCCGCCCACTGCGCATCGGTCAGTTCGAGGAAGCCGCCCGTCATGCCGCCGTCGCCGCCGCCGACGTTGTTGACCAGGATGTCGATGCCGCCGCCCAGCTCGGCCACGGCGTCGTTCACGAGGCGCTCGGCCCCGGCGGGGTCGGACAGGTCCACCGCCATCGGTATCGCGCCGACTTCCTCCAGTTCCGGGGTGGGCGTGCGGGCCGCTGCGACGACGCGTACGCCCTCAGCGGCCAGGGCTCGGACGGCGGCCAGTCCGATGCCGCGGCTCGCGCCCGTGACCAGAGCGGTCTTGCCGTGCAGGTGCAGATCCATGGTGATCCTCCGGGTCTTCGGGTCTTACGGGTCCTTCAGGACAGAAAGCGCGTCGCTGCCGACGCATAGAACCTAGAACATGCGTCACATGTGTTGCAACTCTTTCGGGAGTTGCCACATGGACGTACCCTCATGACGTCACGACCACCACCACAGCCGGAAGGACCCGCACCCCACATGGCGACCCCCGCCTCCAACAAGCCCCTGCGCGCCGACACCGAGCGCACCATCCGCGCGATCCTCGAAGCCGCCGAGCGGGTGCTCTCCGCCAACCCTGCGGCCAGCATGGAGCAGATCGCCGGGGCCGCGGGGGTCGCGCGGACCACTGTGCACCGGCGGTTCGCCTCGCGGGACGCGCTGATCACGGCCCTTGCCGCGTGGGCGACGCAACGGTTCCATGACGCCGTGCAGGCCGCCCGGCCGGAGACCGCGCCGCCCGCCGTCGCGCTCTACCAGGTCACCGCGAACGTGCTCCGGGTGAAGGTCGGCTGGCGCTTCGCCATGGGCGGTCTGTCCACCGACACGCCCGAGGTCGCGCGCGTACACGCCGAGGTACTGGCCTCGTGCGAGCGGCTGTTCGCGCGTGCCCGGGACACCGGCCTGCTGCAGGCCGATGCCGACCTCGACTGGGCGCGCCGCGTCTACTACGCCCTCATCCATGAGGCGGCGGCCGAGGCACCGGACACCGACGCCGCCGTGGACGCACTCGCCACGCGGGTCGTCGACACCCTGCTGCACGGCCTCAGCCGACCGGCCACCTCCTGAGCCGATCAGTCCGGGCGCCGCGCCGGAAGCCAGACCCGCATCGCGGTCGGGGCGCGCTCGGCCCACCGGTGGTACGGGATGAGGGCCAGGTCCAACTCCCTTGCACCGTCGGGCGATTCCGGGCGGGTGGGCGCCGCACCGTAGGGCCAGGCCGGAGCCTCGGCGTGTGATGCGGTGAAGGCACGGACTCGGACGTGACCGTCGACGTACACCGGCTCAGTAGCGGCGTCGACCGTGATGTCGTCGAGCCCGGTGCCATCCGGCAGGTCAAGGGACTCCGCGCAGTACACCAGCGGCCCGCGCTCGACGGCGACGCAGCCGCGGACGGCGTCGATGCGGGGGTCCGGCCAGGTGTAGCGCGGGGGTGTGGGGAGGTGGAGTTCGATCTTCTCGCCGGGTACCAGGACACGGTCCACTTCGGCGAGGCCAGGGGCGACGGTGCGGTGACGGCCGCCCTCGTCGAGGGTCGCGCCATGGGCCCAGGAGGGGACGCGGAGGCGCAAGGCCGCAGGGCGATCGGGGGCGCGCACCACGCGCACGGTCACGTGGCCGTCATCCGGGTAGGCCGTCTCGATCTCGATCTCGAGCGTGTCGCCATCCCCGACTTCACCGTCCCCGACTTCGCCGTCCCCGACTTCGGCGGTGATACGCCCGGCCGCGTACTGCAGCACCGTCAGTTCCCGCTCCCCCGCCGTGGCCAGGTAGGTGTGCCAAGTCGCCAGGGTGCGGGCGACGTTGGTGGGGCAGCAGGAGACGTCGAACCACGCGGCGCGGGAGCCGCCCTCGGCGCGTGGGCTCACCTGGTCGTCGTCGGACGGCTCTCCGGCCGTGCGCTGGTGCAGCGGGTTGGCGTAGAAGAAGGCGCGGCCGTCCGCGCGCGGGGAGGCGGCGATGACGTTGAAGGCGGTGCGTTCGATGAGGTCGGCGTAGCGTACGTCGCCGGTGGCGAGGTGGAGGCGCCAGGACACCATGAGGGAGGCGACGCCCGCGCAGGTCTCGCAGTAGGCGCGGTCCGGGGGCAGCTCCCAGTCCTCGCCGAAGCCCTCGTCCTGGTGGCGGGAGCCCATGCCGCCGGTCAGATAGGTGCGCCGGGCGACCGTGTGCGTCCACTGGCGTTCGATCGCGGCGAGCAGCTCGCGGTCGTCGCGCTCCACCGCGACGTCGACGGCGCCCGCGGTCAGGTACAGGCAGCGCACGGCGTGACCGCGCCAGACCTCGGCCTCACGAAGGGGCAGGTCGTCCTGGAAGTAGCCGCGGCCGAGCGGGATGTCCTTGAGGGTGTGGTGACCGCGGCGTTCGAGGAAGAGCCGGGCCTGGTCGAGATAGCGGCTCTCGCCGAGGGCGCGGCCGAACTCGGCCAGGCCGAGCTCGATTTCGGGGTGGCCGCAGATGCCCGTACGGCCTGCGGGGCCGAAGGTCGCGCAGACGTGGTCGGCGGCCCGGCGGGCCAGGGCCACCAGGTCGTCGGCGCCGGTGGTGCGGAGCCGGGCGACGGCCGCCTGGAGCAGGTGGCCGATGCAGTACAGCTCGTGGCCCCACTCCAGGTCGCTGTAGCGGGGTGCTTGCCGCGTGTGGCCGTAGCAGGTGTTGAGGTAGCCGTCCGCGTCCTGGGCGCGGGCGATGCGCGCGGTCAGGCGTCGTACGGCGGTGTCGTGGCGGGGGTCGCCGGTGCGGCCGTACTCCCAGGACAGGGCCTCGATCAGCTTGTAGACCTCGGAGTCGGAGAAGCACCAGCCGGGCCGGTCGGGTGCGGTGGTGCCGTCGGCGACGCGGTCGAAGTTGGCGAGCCAGCCGAGGCGTTCCATCCACTGTTCGCAGTGGTCGAGGGTCGCGGTGGCGTTGGTCTCCTGGAGCCTCGCCCAGAAGCCGCCGTCCAGCGTCACTTCTCCCAGGCCCAGGGGGCGTCGGGTGCCGGAGGTGGGGATGACGGGTCGGCCGCCCTTGGGGTCTGAGCCGGTCACGCGTGTGGTTCCTCTCGCAGAGCCAGTAGTACGTCGGCACCCTCGCGGGTGAAGACGGGGATACGGTCGAGGGGTGCGGTGGCCACCACGGTGGTGCCGCCGTCGTGCGGTTCGCCGGTGGCGGCGTCGGTCCAGCGGCTGCCGGACGGGAGATAGACCTTCCGGTAGCGCTGCCCGGCGCGGGCGATGGGTGCGACGAGGATGTCCGGGCCGAAGAGGAACGCGTCGTCACACTCCCAGGCGCCCGGATCGTCCGGGTGATCCACGAACAGCGGCCGCATCGGCGGCAGTCCGGTGCGCGCGGCGGTGTCCATCTGCCGGTGGATGTAGGGGCGCAGCCGTTCCCGCAGGTGCAGCAGGCCGGAGATGATCTCGTACGCCTCGTCGCCGTACGACCAGATCTCGTTCGGCCCGCCGGACTGCGCGTACGAGGTGGGGGTGCGGGGTTCGCGGTCGCCGTGCAGCCGGAACAGCGGGCAGAACACGCCGAATTGAAACCAGCGGATCATCAGTTCCCGGTAGGCGGGGTCGCGTGCGTCGCCGCCGTGGAAGCCGCCGATGTCGGTGGTCCACCACGGGATGCCGGAGATCGCGACGCTCAGGCCCGCGCGGATCTGCTGCCGCAGGGACTGCCAGGTGGCCGGGATGTCGCCGGACCACACCGCGGCCCCGTACTTCTGCGCCCCGGCCCACGCGGAGCGGCACAGCAGCACCGTCTGCTCGCCCTCTGCGGCCATGGCCTCGGCGAACAGGCGGGCGTTGTCCCGCGGGTAGATCCCGGCGACCTCCGCGCCCGGGCCCGCGTACAGCGTCAGGTTCGCCGGGTGGGCCGGGTTGAGCTCGGGCTCGCAGGCGTCCAGCCAGAAGACTCTGATGCCCAGGTCCCGGTAGCCCCGGCGGACCAGGTCCCAGACGTGGGTGCGGGTCTCGGGGTTGGTCGGGTCGTAGAAGGTCACCGGCATCGGGGCGGCCATGTGCTTGTCCTGGATGGTCTGGTGGAACTCGACGCCCTGGTCCGTGCCGACGAGCAGGCCGCGGTCGCGGTACTGCGCGAAGTGCTCGGACAGCGGGGAGACGGTCGGCCAGATGGACACCATCAACTCCACGCCGAGCTCGGCCAGTTCGTCGACCATGGCCTTGGGGTCGGGCCATTCGTCCGGGTCGAAGCGGTAGTCGCCCATCGCCGTCCAGTGGAAGTAGTCCGCGACGATGACGGACAGGGGCAGGCCGCGGCGGCGGTGTTCGCGGGCGACGGCGATGAGTTCGTCCTGGTCGCGGTAGCGCAGCTTGGACTGCCAGAACCCGCTGGCCCACTGCGGGAGTTCGGGGCTGTGGCCGGTGGCGTCGGCGTACCGGGCGAGGATCTCGGCGGGTGTGGGGGCCGCGGTGAGCCAGTAGTCGATCTCCCGGGCCTGGCCCGCCTGCCAGCGCGTGGCGTTCTCCGCGAACTCGACCCGGCCGAGCGCCGGGCTGTTCCACAGCAGGCCGTAGCCGCGGTCGGAGAGTACGAAGGGGATGGACACCTCGCCGTTGCGCTGGACGAGGTCCAGGGCCAGGCCCTTGAGGTCGAGCCGTCCGTGGGTGCGCTGGCCCATGCCGTACAGGCGCTCGCCGGGGTGGGCAGCGAACTCCTGGTGCACCTCGTACGCGCCGGAGCGGTTGCCGTGGAAGACCCGGGCCCCGGGCATCCAGAAGTGTTCCCGGCTCTCGGCGAGGAGTTCGGCGCCGGTGCTTGTGCGGGTGAAGGTGAGCAGCGGCTCGGGGTAGGCGGCGGAGCGGTCGAAGCGTATGTCCACGGTGAGGTCGCCGTGGACGAAGCTCGCGTCGTCCCCGTCGACGTCGATCCGCGGCGCGGGAGACGGCGGGGGCTCTTCGAGCGCGCCGTGGCTCTCGGCCGGGATGCGGTACTGCGCGGCGCGTACGCGGACGCTGTCGGGGCCCCATGCCTGGAGGGTCAACACCTCGTGGCGGTGGCGGACTTCGAGGGTGGTGGCGGACGGGTGGTAGGTCACCATGGGTTCAGTCCTTCACGGCACCGGCGGTGACGCCGCCGGCGACGAAGCGCTGGGCGACGACGAGGAGCACGGCCGCGGGCACGGACGCGACGACGGCGGTCGCCATGATCGAGTTCCATTCGGTGGTGTTGTTGCCGATGTACGCGTAGATGCCGAGGGTGACCGGGATCGCGTCGGCGTTCCGGCTGAGCGTGGAGGCGAAGACGAAGTCCGACCAGGCCCACAGGAACGAGAACAGCGACACCGTCAGTACGGCGTTCCGGCCCAGCGGAAGCACCACGGACACGAAGGTCCGCCAGGTGCTCGCACCGTCGATCCGGGCGGCCTGCATCAGCTCGTTCGGGATGCCGGACATGAAGGCGGAGAGCACGAGCACGCCGAACGGCACGGCGATGGTCGAGTCGGCGACGATCAGTCCCCATACGGAGTTGAGCCAGCCGAGCCGCACGTACACGGCGTAGAAGCCGATCGCCATGACCACGCTGGGGATCATCTGCGCGACGAGCAGAACGAAGCCCACGGTGCCGTTCCAGCGGCGGAGCAGCTTGGCGAGCGCGAATCCGGCGGGTGCGGAGATCAGCAAGGTGAGCAGCACACAGCCCAGGCCGATGCCCAAGCTGGTGCCGAGTGCGGGGAGTTGGTCGCGCACCACGTTCCCGTACCCCTCGAAGGTGGGGTTCCACGGGAACCAGTGCGGCGGGTCGGCCCGCATGTCCTCGGTCCGGGTCAGGGAGACGTTGACCATCCAGTACACGGGGAACAGCATCAGCGCGGTCAGCAGGATCCCCAAGGCGGTCTTCCATCGGGTCGTGCGGGTCGTCATGACCGCTCCTCCCGGTTCTGGCGGCGCTGCAGTTGGAGGTAGACGAGCCCGAAGGCGAGGGCCATGAGGATGAGCAGGTTGCCGACCGTGGCCGCGGGTGAGAAGGCGGGCTGTCCGGTGCCGAAGGCCTCGCGGTAGGACCAGACCGCCAGGGTGGTGGAGACGTTGCCGGGGCCGCCGGTGGTCATGACCCAGATCACGTCGACGACCTTGAGGGTGTAGACGAGGCCGAGCAGCAGGGTGATCGCCGAGACGGGGCGGAGCAGCGGGAACGTCACCCGCCAGAACTGCCGCCAGGCGTTCGCGCCGTCCAGGGCGGCCGCCTCGTACAGGTCGTCCGGGATGTTCTGCAGCCCGGCGTGCAGGATGACCAGGTTGAACGGGATGCCGAGCCAGATGTTCGCGATGATCACGGAGGTCAGGGCCCAGTCCGGGTCGGTCAGCCAGTCGATCCGGCCGATGCCGAAGGCCTCCAGGGCGGCGTTGACGATGCCGCTGTCCCCCGCGAGCATCCACGCCCAGGTCGAGCCGGAGACGATCAGCGGAAGCAGCCACGGCACGAGGAACAGTGCGCGCAGCAGCCCGGAGAGCCGGAAGCCCGTCCGGAAGAACACGGCGAGGGCGAGGCCGATCGCGTACTGCGCGGCGATCGAGACGAAGGTGAACAGGAGCGTGTTGCGCAGGGCGAGGCCGAAGGTGTCGGAAGTCAGGACGTCCCGGTAGTTGGCGAGGCCGGTGAACTCGGCGTCTCCGACGACGAAGGCGCGGACGGTGTAGTCGTGCAGGCTGAGTTCGAGGTTCCGGTACAGCGGATAGGCGTAGAAGATCAGCAGGTAGGCGAGGAGCGGGGCGAGGAACGCGAGGCCCGCCCACTGGGTGGAGCGGATGCGCCGGTGCAGCGGCGGGCGTGGCCGCGGGGCGCCGGGCGGCGGTGCGCCGTCATCGGCGCGGTCCGCGGCTGCGCCCGTCTCGGTGGTCACGGTCATGGTGCTGTCCTCCGGACGGCGTTCAGCCGGCGTCGTTCTCGGCGGCCTTCGCGGTCTTCTGGGTCTGCCTGAGGGCGTCCTTGGGCTTCTGGGAGCCGCTGAGGGCCTTCTGTACGGCGGTCCAGAGGGGTTCGGAGATCTTCGGGTAGTCGGTGCCGAGGTTGTCGCCGGTGCGGCCCCGCGCGGTGCGGACCGCGTCGACCCAAGGCTTCAACTCGAGCTTGTCCTGAAGGAGTTGCTCCTGACCGTCCTTGGTGGGCGGGATGTAGTACGCGAAGGTCTTGGCCGTTTCGACCATGCCCTTCGGGGTGGTCATGCAGCGGGCGATCTTCTTGGTGACGTCGTAGCGTTCGGTGTCCTTCTGGACGGGCGCGGTGATGAACTCGCCGCCGGTGGGGGCCGGGGCGGCGCCGCCGTCCTTGCCGGGGATCGGGATGACGCCGGTCGGGAACTTCGCCTCGGCGGCGCTGTTGACCTGCCAGGTGCCGTTGACGGCGAAGCCGAACTGGCCGGTCAGGAACTCTTCCCAGGTGGTGTTCTGGGAGTTGTTGAGCACCGATGCGGGGGCGTATCGCTTCTCCCGCCAGCCGGTCCACAGGTCGAGCGCTTCGGTCGCCTGCGGCGAGTCGAGGTGGCGCAGGTCGGCCCCGGCTCCCCAGAACCACGGCAGGAACTGGAAGGAGCCTTCCTCGGTGCCGATCGCGGCGAAGGTGATGCCCTTCTTCCCGGCCCCGGTGACCTTCTTCAGTGCGGCGGTGAGCGAGTCCCAGTCCTTGATGGAGGCGGGGTCGACGCCCGCGGCGTCGAGGACGTCCTTGTTGTAGAAGAGGCCGAGCGTATTGACGCCCACGGGGATGCCGTACGCCTTGCCGTCCACGACCCCGGCGGAGAGCAGGTTCTTGTCGATGCCGGTGGTGTCGAGGCCGAACTCGTCCATCGTGGTGAGCATGCCGGTGTCGGCGAGCGTGGAGACGGCGGGGTTGTCGAGCAGCATCAGGTCGGGCGTCGTGCCCTCCTGGGCGGCGAGCAGCGCCTGGTTGGTGAGAGCGGTGGTGTCGTACGCGGTGCGCTTGATGGTCACCCCGGCTTCCTTGCCGCACTTGTCGACCCGCTTGGCCCAGCCGGACGCCTCCTTGTGCTGCGGGTACGGGTCCCACCAGGTGTAGGTGTCGGCGGACTGGCCGCCGCCGGAGCCGCCGACATTGGAGGAGCAGCCCGCGAGGGCGAGGACGGTGGCGCCGAGCACGGCTATCGCGCGGGCGGACGCGGGTGCGGTTGGCTTGGTGCTTGTCACGGGTTTTCTCCTTGTGCGGATGGGGTCCTTGGCACGGCGGGCGGCGGTCCGGTACTGCCGCGGTCGACGAGCTCGGGCGGGATGAGGCGCAGCACGTGCGGCGCATGGCGGCCGCGCGCGGGGACGATGCGGCGCACCAGCTGGTGCACGGCCAGTTCGCCGAGGAGGTCCGGGGCGCTTTCGATGGACGAGAACGGCAGTGAGAAGTGGCGGGCGAATTCGTCGGAGTACCGGCCGACGACGGACAGGTCCCGGGGCGCCTCGAGCCCGCGGGCGTGCAGGACGGACGGCAGGGCGGCCGCGGCGGCCTCGTTGTTGAGCAGGAGGCCGGTGGCGTCGGGGTGGGCGTCGAGCAGTGCGTGCAGGGACCGTCCGACCTCCGGCTGCCGGGCGGCGCCGAAGACCGCGTGCAGCCGGATGCCGCGGGCCTCGGCCTCTTTGCCGACCGCGTTCTGCAGCCGCCATACGTAGGCGCCGCCGCGTTCCACGACGTGTTCGGGCTGCGAGACGAGGATCAGTTCGCGGTGGCCGTGCCGGGCCATGTGGTCGACCATCAACCGTCCGGCCGCCTCGAAGTCGAGGTCGAAGACGTCCACGCCGGTGCAGTCACCGGGCAGCCCGACGAGGGCGCCGGGCTGCGGCGCGGCGCGCAGCAGCGGCAGCCGGGCGTCGTCCTGCGCGACGTTGAGCAGGACGACGCCGTCGACCATCCGCGAGGAGGTGATCCGGCGCAGCGCGCGGGCCCCGTCGGCCTCGGTGACGAGGAGCGTGTCGTAGCCGAGGGTCCGTGCGGTGTCGCTGACGCCGCGGATGTACTGCAGCATGGCCGGTGCGAACTCGTCGTCGAAGAACTGGGCGAGCAGCCCGATGACCTTCGTCTCCGCGGTGGCGAGCGCACGGGCACCGGCGTTGGGGGTGTAGCCGAGCTCGCGGGCGGCCGCGCGGACGCGTTCGCGTACGTCGTCGGAGATGGAGCGCTTGCCGGAGAGTGCGTACGACGCGGTGCTGCGGGAGACGCCCGCGGCGCGCGCTATGTCGCCGATCGTGACCATGCTGCCTTCCGTGGTGCTTGGTGCTTGGTGCGTGGGGTGGTTACGGCCGGGCCGCGAACTTCGCGATCGTGATCTTGTCGAGGATGGGGGCGTTCCGGGAGCGGAGCAGGATGCCCGGGAACGTGTCCGACGCGTAGGTCTCGCCGTCGAAGTTGGGCAGTTCCTCGGACGAGAACCGGATCGTGTTGTCACCCTTCTTGAGCCGTACGGGGACGGTCAGTTCCCAGAAGTTGTTCTCGTGGAACGAGTGCGGGAACAGGGTGCGGCGCGGCTTCTCACCGTTGACGGAGATGTCCGCGGGCCGGGCGAGCGGATCGGGGTTGTAGTGGGTGGCCTCGGACTGCTCGGGGTTGGAGTAGCGCACCCGCATCGCGTACAGGCCCTCTTCCGCGGTCTTGACGTGGAACGTCGCGGTGTTGCCGTTGCCGGGCTCGCCGCCGATGCCGTGCACCGCGGCGCCGTCGCTGGCCAGGGACAGCTTCTTCGGTTCGGCGGATCCGGCAAGGTCGGCGTCGCTGGCCTGGTGGACGGTGGGCTTGAGGGTTCCCGTGGTCTGCTCGACGGTGAGGTGGTCGACGAGCGTCGTGCCGGTCTCCCCGGTGACGGTGATCTGGTTGACGCCGCCGGAGAGGGAGACGGCCACCTTCTGCTCGGCCGGTGTGACGGGCAGGGTGTCCTGGCCGTTCACGGTGAGCCGGGCCCGTCCGGTGCCTCGGGTCGCGAGGTCGAGGGTGGCTTCGGCGTCGGCCGGTGAGTACACCCAGAAGGTCGCGCTGTCGCCCTGACCCAGCTCGGCCGCGCCCGCGCCGGTGACGCCGTCGAGGCCGTAGACGGGGCGCGCGCCACCGCCGAGGGCGGCCAGCTCCCCTTCGTAACGCGCCTTCTTGGCCTCGGGGTTGGGCAGGCTGAGCGTGATCCGGTCCACGATCGCGTCGCCCTTGGTGGCGCCCTTGCCGTCGAGGATCTTGGCCGAGAGGGAGATCTTGTGCTTGCCCTTGGTCAGCTTGACCTTGGTGTCGGTGTGGTCCCAGACCACCCACTTGTAGCCGAGCGGCAGGAAGAGTTCCTGTTCCTCGGCGCCGTCCACGGTGAGGAACACATTGGTCGGCCCCTGCTCCTTGACCTTGTCGAAGGTGTTGAGCGAGTTGGCGAAGACGCTCAGGTCGTAGGTGCCGTCCTGCGGTACGTCCACGGTGAAGTCGAGCTTCACGTCGGAGTCGGTGCGCAGGCCGCCGACGTCATAGCCGCCGGAGGTGTAGAACTTCGACACGTTGGACGGTGAGCCCTCGGGACCGTTCTTGCTGTAGCCGGAGCCGGTGTGCGCGGCGTCCTCGGCCTCGTATCCGGCCTCCCACAGGGTGGTGGGGTTCGCGTCCTGGGAGGCGCCGGCGCCGGGGGCGAGCACGATCTCGTACGCGGACGACTCCTTCAGCTTCGGCAGCCGGTCGTCGGCACCGAAGTCGAAGGCGACCGAACCGTCCTCGCCCACCTGCGCGTTGGTCTCGCCGATCAGCTTCGGCCGCGGTGAGTCGCCGATCTGCCCGGTCCACGGGATCTCACGGATCCAGGCGTGCACGGTGTCCCCGAAGACCTCGCCCGGCACGTGGTCGAAGCGGATGTGCCCGCCGCCGTTGGAGCCGCCGAACAGGAGCCGTGCCTGGCGCTTCTTCTCGTCGAGGGAGGCGACGCCCTGCATGGTGTAGCTCTCGCCGGGCAGCGGCGGGCTCACCTGGACGGTGCGTCCTGTCATGCTGCCGTAGGCCTGGTAGAGCCACCACTGGCCGTTGCCGCGGTTCGCCTGGACCGCCGAGTCGGAGAGGTTTCCGTCGATGTTCCAGTACGCGATGTCGGCGTCCACCTTGGACTCCTCGATCGCGGAGATCCACTGGACCATCTGGCCGGGCACCGAGGTGTGGTAGTTGTACGCGTACTCGTTGATGTTGATGGGCAGTTCGGTGCCCTCGTACGCGGTACCGGCGAAGATTTCCTTCTCCCAGCCGCGGTACTTCCGCACGCTGGTGCGGATCTGCTCCGGGTGGCTCAGCTCGTGCCAGGTCATGACCTCGGGCACGGTGTCGGCCTGCACCGCGTGCTTCAGGAACCCCTGGACCTGGTCGAACAGCACACTCGTGTTGGGTCCCGCGATGCGGGCGTCCGGCATCTTGTCCTTGATCAGCCGGTTGACGTCGTCCCAGGCGGCGAAGTAGTCGTCCGGCTTGTCCAGCCAACTGGTGCCGTTGTAGCTCCACTTGCCGGTGCCGAACATATTGCCCTCGGGCTCGTTGAAGGGCACGAAGACGATGTTGTCCTGGTACTTCGCGGGCAGCTGAAGGACCTGGTCGACCTGCTTGGCGAGCTTCTCCTTGTAGATCCTCATCTTCTCCGCGGGGGTGTCGCCCTCCCATTCGTAGGGGAAACCGCGGTGGATGTCCGTCATGTAGACGTAGACGTCGCCGTCGGTGCTGTCCGCGAGCGGCTTGACGACCTCCAGGGCATCGGCGCCCGGGTGCTGCGGACCGTCCTGCGCCTTGGTGGCGACGGTGCGCAGGTTCATGCCCTTGATCAGGTTGTTCGTCGGTACGTCCGGCCCGTAGAGCCCGTAGAGGGTGCCGGACGCGCCGCCGTGGAACGCGCCGGTGTCCTTGCCGAGATCGACGGCGAGCTCGCCCTCGCGGACCACGGTGACCTTCGCGGTCACATCCCGGCCCCCGGCCTTGCCTGCGACGCTGAAGGACCCTGGCTTCGCGTACGCGTCCGGGTCCACGGCCTCCCAGTCCGCGGCGACGTTACGGTCATAGCCGTCGGAGTAGGTGGCGCGCACCGTGGCGGGCAGATCGGGCGCGGTCCCCGTGGTGGTACGTATCTCGAAGGTGTCCTTCGTCAGCCCGGTCAGCGAGGGCGTCTCGCCCACGGTCTGTGCGACCTGTTCGGCCGTGAGGGCGGAGTGGTAGACCGCGAACTCGTCGACGGCGCCCGCGAACAGCGGGTCCGGGTAGAAGGACTTGCCGATGTACCCGGCGAACGTGCCGGAGCCTTGCAGGAGTTCACCGGCGCTCACCGTGGTCTTCGCGGAGGCCACGGCGACACCGTCGAGGTAGGTGGTGACCCGGTCGGCGCTCGTGTCCAGGGTGACGGTGAGCGTCTTCCACTTCTGGTCGGGCAGCGCCGCCGTCCCGTGCACCTGCGCCTCGCCGCCGCCACCGGAGGTGGTGACGGCGGTCCGCAGTCGGCCTTCGCCGTCGTACGGCGTGCTGAACAGGTACCGGTCGGTGTCCGTGCCGAGCGCGTAGATCCACTGCCAGGGTGCCTTGCCGCCGTCCCACCGTACGCGGGCCGAGACCGTCAGATCGGTGGCTCCGGCCAACGCGCCCTTGGGCACTCGGACATGGGCGCCGTCGGAGTCGGCCGCACCGCCGGGAAGAGCGAGCGCCTTTCCACCCGAAGCCCCGTCGACGAGTCCCGCACTCTCTCCGTTCACCAGGGTGCCGCCGAGACCGTTGCCCGAACTGTCCTTGATCTCACCGGAGTTCAGATCATCGTCGTCGAAGGTGTAGGTGAGAACCGGCTCCGGCAGTTCTGCGGCGGATGCGGTCCCTGTCACCGGCGGGCCCGCAGTCATGACGCCGACCCCGAGGACGACGGCCAGCGCCACCGCCAGGCCCGCACGGACCTGCCCTCTCGTATGTCCCTGCCGTGCTCTCCGTACCACCATCGTTGCGGCTCCTGTGAGGTCTCTTGTGTCGCCGTATCGCGGGCCGCTGTCGAACCGGTTCGACAGCGCGGCTCCCAACACACCTGGCACGTTCGATATTTCGAATGACATTCCAATGATCGAACGCGAACCTAGAGCGAGGGGTACGGACCGTCAAGACTCCGCGCAAGGCGAAAAGCAGACGGGACGGAGCGCTTGGACGAACGACGGTGCCGGAGTGCAGATCTGACGCCACTACCTCAATCCCGTACCGCTCCATGAGATTCAGGAGCGGTGGATCGACAAGTTCGAGCGTCCGAGGCTGCGGGCGCTCAGCGCACTGAAACAGAGAGCTGAGAACGCCATGTCCGACAGGTCGGATTTCGCCTACACCGCCTACATCGAGGCCACTGCGGAGAAGGTCTGGGAGGCCCTGACCGACCCGGAGATGACCGCCGCCTACTGGGGCCACAGCAACGTCTCGGACTGGCAGCCGGGATCGTCCTGGGAACACCGCCGCACCGACGGCTCGGGTATCGCCGACGTGGTGGGCACCGTCGTCGAGGCGGAGCGCCGCGAAGCCGCGGGCGGCTGGTCGGCGGTGCTTTCCAACCTCAAGACCTACCTCGAGACGGGCAAGCCGCTGCCCCTGCCGATGTGGGGCGGATCCGGCGAGCGGAGCTGAGCGCCGCCGGTCGGCCGATCCGGCAGACGATGGGTTCCCCGCGTGCTCACCCGAGGTCGAAGGTGTTGGGCAGGCCGAGGCGGTAGCGGGCCTCGTCGACGCGCTTCAAGGGCTCCAGCTCGGGCGGGCGGTACAGCTCCCAGATGTGGCACCGCTCGGCGTCCGAACCGTCCGCGTCCAGAAGCGCGTTGACGGCCCGGCGGGCGGACTCGTTGGCGCCCTCCATGGTCGCCAGGTCGACGTCCGTATGGACGTAGTCACCGGCGAGGAAGAAGTTCGGGACCGCGGTGCGGGCGGTGGGACGGTGGTAGAGCGTGCCGGTCGGGTGGATGAGGAGCTGTTCGCGGTTCTGCGGGTCGGGGCCGCCCAGGCCCGTCACCGCCGGGTCCATGAACCACCCGAGCCGGTCCTCGTCCCGGAGGGTCGTCTTCCCGGCATCGTTCAGGGCGTCCTTCAGCTGGGCCCAGAGCTCGGCGACGATCTCGTCCTTCGTGCACGCGCGCGCGGGCTTGCCGTACAGGATTCCGGGCTGCTCCCACTCGGAGATGATCACGGAGAGGCAGTCGGCGGCCCGGCCGTCGCCGTAGTCGCGCGGGAAGTTCCGTACGTCCCAGAACTGGGCCTGCCCGATGGCGGTCACCGACCAGGGCGAGTCGAGGCAGTTGATATGGCCGTGCACGATCGGCGTGGGCGTACGCAGATAGAACATGACACCGGTCATCCAGTCCGTCTGGAGCGCATCGCACCGGGCGAGCTGCGGGTCGGCCGCGCGCAGCGCCGGACCCCACGTCACGCGCGCGTGCTCGACGGGCAGCGCGGAAACGTAGTGGTCGGCGGTGACGGTGCGTTCGTCGCCGCCATCACGGTTCGTGACGCGTACGCCGGTGATCCGGCCGTCGGCGTACCCGACCTCCCGCACCTGGGTGCCGGTGACGAACTCGACGCCCAGCTCGCGCAGCCGGCGCTCCCAGGGGTCGAACCAGGCTTCGCTGGTGGGGGCATTGAGGACGCGGTCGATGTCGGCGTCCCCGTCCATGCCGCGGCCGAGCAGGCCCCACAGGAGCAGGGCCTCGATGATGACGCGGCCGACGGTGCGCGTCGACGCGACCTGTGCGCGGGTGGCGACGAGGTTACGGGTCTGACCGATGCCGAGGACCGTCCGGTACTCCTCGCTCATCTCCCCGGCACGGATGAAGTCCCACCACGCCACCTTCTCCCACTGGTCGTCGCGGCGGGCGTCGCAGCTGGTGAGGTGGACGAGAAGGCGGTCGGCGAAGTAGGCGGCCTCGTGGGCGGGAAGGCGGGTGCCGAGGTCGAGCACGGACAGGATCTGGTCGCGGATCCAGGACGGGGTGAGATCAGCGAGCCGGGGCGGGGTGGTCGCGCGCCGGAGCGGGAAGTGCAGGTCCGGACGGCCGTCGGCGCGGGCGAAGAGGGCCTCGGTGCCGCTGCGCAGGTTGTCGCGGACGCCGCCCGCGTTGCCG
Source organism: Streptomyces sp. NPDC002851 (assembly GCF_053591935.1). Classification (NCBI taxonomy): domain Bacteria; kingdom Bacillati; phylum Actinomycetota; class Actinomycetes; order Kitasatosporales; family Streptomycetaceae; genus Streptomyces; species Streptomyces sp. NPDC002851. The sequence continues at coordinate 27,480 of NZ_JBSFUT010000021.1, forward strand.
GGCACGGGGATACGGCGCATCGTGTCGGGCAGATTCCGGTAGAAACCCGGGAAGAAGCGGAAGCCGTGCTCGCCGGGCAGCGGTCGGCGGCCGCCGGTGCCGGTTCCCGGGACGTCCATGGAGCGGGCCTTGCCACCGAGGGCGTCGTAGTACTCGTAGACGGTGACGGCGTAGCCGCGCTCGGCGAGTTCGTGCGCGGCGCTGAGCCCGGACACGCCCCCGCCCAGGACGGCGACGCGCTTCCGGTCCACGGCACGCGCACCGGACGCCGTTCCTAAGGCAAGAACTCCGGCCGCTCCCCCGGCCCCGGCGAGGAAGCGTCTGCGGGTGTGGCCGCCCGGCCCCGGCCGCGTCGTGGGCTGCGGTGTGGGGTGTGGCGTCTCGACCGACGGAGGTTGTGGTGTCGACTCGGCGGACGGAGGCTGTTGTGTCGTCATGAGCAACAGAGGCTAGGGAGCGGGGACGGTGTCCGGGGGAAGGTTGCCGGACCCGCTACAAGGTGCTCACAACACGCGGCGTGGCGCGGCCGGTTGGTCTCGTAGATCCGCTAGCGGTCTCGTACATGCGCTTGTGGTCTCGTACATGCGCTTGGCGCGGCCGTGATCGTCTACGGCGGCCACCGTCACCGCGACAACAACCGCGGGCGGACCTAGCCTGAAGTCATGGCGAAGGTACAGGTCAACGGCCTAGAGGTCGCCTACGACCAGGTGGGCGAGGGGCCGCCCGTGGTGTTCCTGCACGGCGCCGCAGAGGACGCCCGCGTCTGGCGGCCGCAACTCGACGCACTGGCCGACGCGTTCACGGTCGTGGCCTGGGACGAGCCAGGAGCGGGCCGCTCCTCCGACCTGCCCGAGTCGTTCGGCCTCGCGGACTACGCGCACTGTCTCGCCGCGGTCGTGGAGGCGCTGCGGCTCGGTCCGGCGCATATCGCCGGTCTCTCCTGGGGCGGCACCGTCGCCCTGGAGTTCTACCGCCACCACGCGGACCTCGTGCGGACGCTGATCTTCGTCGACACCTACGCGGGCTGGAAGGGCTCCCTGCCCCCGAAAGAGGTGCGGGCCCGGGTCGAGGGCGCGCGGCGGATGCTGGCCGCGCCGCCCGGCGAGTTCGACCCGACCCTGCCCGGACTGTTCGCCGACGAGCCGCCCGCCGCGTACGTACCGCTGCTCGACGCGATGGCGGCCGTCGTACGCCCCGAGACCTTGCGGACGGCGCTGGCCCTCATGGCCGAGACCGACCAGCGGGATCTCCTGCCCACCGTGTCGGTGCCCACCCTGCTGCTGTGGGGAGAGCGGGATGTGCGCTCGCCCCTGGCCGTCGCGCGGCAGTTCCGGGATGCGATCCCGCAGGCCGAGCTGGTGGTGATCCCGGGCGCGGGGCACGTCAGCAACCTGGAACGTCCCGAGGCGTTCAACCGGGCCGTGCGCGGCTTCTGCCGCGCCCACTCCTGAGCCAAGGTGCGTTACGTCACCGAGCGGCGACCAGGCGGACGAATGTGCGAAACTGGGTTTCGAGCCCCGACCCGGCTCCCGGACGAGGTAGCGCCGTACCCGGCATTTGACGACGGCGCCGAAGGGAGCCGTTCCGTCATGTCGTGGATCATTCTCGTTCTCTCCGGCGTCCTCGAGGCCGTCTGGGCCACCGCCCTGGGCAAGGCCGAGGGGTTCACCCGCCTGTGGCCCACCGTGATCTTCGGTCTCGGCCTGGCCCTGAGCATGACCGGTCTCGCCTTCGCCCTGCGCGAGCTGCCCGTGGGTACCGGGTACGCGGTGTGGGTGGGCATCGGCGCCGTCCTCACCGTGACGTACGCGATGGTCTTCGGCGGCGAACCGGTCTCCCTCGTCAAGCTCGGCCTGTTGGCGGGCATCGTGGGCTGTGTGATCGGGCTGAAGGTTCTCCACTGACTCCGCTGAGTCATCCCACTCCGTTGAGCCATCCAACTCCGTTGCGTCATCAGACAAGTGCACACAGTTACTTGCGGCTCGAGCGATGATTTCGCGGCCGCCCGGTCGTCCACCTTGCGTAACCACAGAGCGAGGCAGGGACAGTGACCATGGGTGAGTACGTACAGCTCGGTGCCGTGAAGACCTGGTACGGCGAGGAGGGCAAGGGCGAACCGCTGGTGCTGATGCACGGTGGCCTGGTGGACGCCCGGTTCTTCGAGCCGAACCTCGGCGCGCTGACCGAGCACTTCCACGTCTACACACCGGAGCGCCGCGGGCACGGGCACACCCCGGACGTGGAAGGGCCGATCACCTATCAGTTGATGGCGGACGACACCATCGCCTTCCTGGAGACGGTGGTGGGCGAACCGGCCGATCTCGTCGGGCACAGCGATGGGGCGTTCACCGCCATGCTGGTCGCGATGGAGCGGCCCGAGCTGGTGAAGCGCCTCGTACTGATCAGCGGCGGCTTCAACAAGTCCGGTTCGGCCGAGCCGGAGGGCACGGAGTGGAACGTGGACGAGATCGCCGCGTTCCTCGGCCCGGCCTACGCCGAGGTGTCGCCGGACGGCGAGGAGCACTTCAAGGTCGTCGCCACGAAGATCGGCGAAATGGCGGCGCGGGAACCCGACCTACGGGCCTCGCAGTTGAGCGCGATCACCGCCCGCACCCTGGTGATGTTCGCCGACGACGACCTGGTGACCCTGGCTCATATGACGGAGATGTTCGAGGCCCTGCCGGATGCGGAACTGGCCATCGTTCCGGGCACGTCGCACTTCCTCACCCAGGAGAAGCCCGAGCTGGTCAACCGCCTTGTCGTGGACTTCCTCACCCGGGAACCGGTGACCACTGTCGCGCCGATCCGCCGCGCCCCCACCACCTGAGCACTCAGGCTGGGCACACCGCGGCGCCTGGTCGACGCGGGCCGTGGTGGCCGCGTCAACCAGGCGCTGTGCAGCGGATCTTCGTCAGGCGGTGGCCGCGCGTCAGGCGGTGGCGGCGCCCTCACCCTTGCGGCGCTTCACCGCGAAGACGACACCGGCACCCGCGAGGACCGTGATGCCACCGATCAGACCGATCGTCGGCAGCGCGGAGTTGGAGCCCGTCTCGGCGAGTTCGCCGGTCACCTCGGGGGCGTCCTGCTTGCTCGGCTTCTTCGGCATGGCCGGAACCTGGCCGCCGGTCTGCGGCTTGGTCCCACCGGTGTTCGTACCGCCCCCGACGATCTGGAACTTGTACGCGACCTGCCCGAAGCCCAGGCACTCGGCGTCCTCGTCGGTGTACACGCTGCCGCCGAGGGAGAAGCCCGCTCCGACCGGGGCGGTGGACTTGACGTTGAGCCGCATCGGGATGTCGACGAGGTGGTCCGGCTTCAGTTCACCGGTCCAGCCGACGACGCCGACGGCGTAGCCCTCGGTGCCGATGGTCTCCCAGGACTTGGCGCCCGCGTTGTACGCCTGGATCTCGACCTGCTTGTTCTTGAAGATGTCCGCGCCGTCCTTGTCGGCGGACGCACCGGCGACGAAGAACAGGTTCTTCAGAGTGGAGTCCGACGAATTGAGCACCGTCATACGGAACTTGTGCCAGCCGCTACCCCGGGCGATCTTGCCGGAGAGGCCCTTGATGTCCACGTCGACCTTGGAGTCCTCGCACTGGGCGGGCTCCGTCGGGTCGTCCGTGGGCTCGTCGGACGGCTCGCCGGTCGGGTCCTCGGTCGGGGTCGAGGTCGGGGTCGGCTCGGTGGGCTTGTCCGTCGGCTTGTCCGTCGGCTCGCCGGTCGGCGTCGACTCGGTGGGCTTGTCGGTGGGCTTGTCGGTGGGCTTGTCGGTGGGCTCCTCGGTCGGGTCGGTAGGCTCCGGGTCCGCGGACTCGCTGGGCTCCTCCGACGGCTTGGGGTCCTCCGGTGCGGAGGACGACGGGGACGGGGTCGTGTCGTCGGTCGCGAACGCGGCCGAGCCGCCCGCCATCAGAGCGGCAGGGGCAAGGGCGGCCGCAGCGGCGGTGACCGCCAGTGCACGGCGAAGCTTCATGAGTCCTCAAGAAGTCCGGCGCGCTGTGCACCAGCACAGCGCGGAGGTGAGATGGCCTCCGCGGTGGGGGCGCGGGTCTGGCCGTTGCTACGCGTAGTTGACCCGCGATGGCTGAAAAGGGTTGCACTGAATCTCACACAATTTTTATGTGACGCAGGGCACATGCGCCTCACTGCTCGTTCGCGTTCGTCGGCCGCGGCGCCGTCAGCCTCTTGGCGGGGGCGGGAGTTGCCGGGGCCGACGGCTGACCCGGCCTGACCTGACCTGACCTGACCTATCGTGGGCGCATGCCTCCCCTCTCGCGACGGCTGGCCGAGGCCGTTGACGCGTTGCCGATCGAGCCGCACTCCCGGGTCCTGGAGATCGGGTGCGGGCCCGGGGCCGCCGCCCGCGCCGTCGCCGCGCGGCTGGATTCCGGTCACATCCTGGCGATCGACAGGTCCGCCGCGGCCGTGGCCCAGGCCCGCACCGCCTGCGCCGAGGAGATCGCGTCCGGCCGCCTCACCGTACGGCAGTGCGCGGCCGAGGACTTCGTCCCGGAGTCCGGCGAGGGCCCGTTCGACCTGGTCTACGCGTTCCGGGTCGGCGCGCTCGACGGCCGCCACCCGGAAGCGGGCCGCCGGGCGCTGGCTCGTATCGCCGCCGCGCTCGCTCCCGCGGGGCGCGTCTTCATCGACGCCTCGCGACGTCAAGACCCCTGACGAGCTTCGAAGCAGCGAGACACCGGGCACGACGCACCCACTTGCGGCCCTTACCCCTGCTTATGCGGCATATCGGCGCTTACCGTGTGCCCATGCAAGAGCCGACCGGTCACCGCGAGCGGTGGCAGCGCTTCAAGCACTCGCCGTTTCTGCCCGCGACCGTGCTGCTGTTCATCCTGGCGGCCGCGGCCGGGCTGTTCGCCGGGAGCTATACGTACGCCATGGCCGACCCCACGCCGCGCCATGTCCCGGCGGCGGTCGTGGGGGCCCACGACTCGGTGCGGGGCAAGGCGTTCGTGGACGGCATGGAGAAGGCGCTCGACGCGACGCTCGCGCTGGAGCCGTACCGTACGTACGCCGAGGCCGAGGCGGAGGTCGACGAGCAGCGGGCGTTCGCGATCCTCGATGTGCACGGGCAGGACCGGGTCACGCTCGCCGTCTCGGGGGCGTCCGGCGCATCCGTGGCCGAACTCCTCGCGCAGGCGGGGACGGAGGTGGGTGAACGGCTCGACGTGCCGGTCACGGTCAGGGACATCAATCCGATGCAGCCGGGCGACCCGCGCGGCCTGGCGATCTTCTACATCTCGCTCGCCGCCGTCATCATCGGCTTCGTCGGGGCGATCCAGTTCAGCGTGCACGCGCGCAGCCTCGATCCGCTGGAGCGCATCGCCTTCACCGCGGGGTACGCGCTGCTCGGCGGCTTCGCCATCGCCGCGGTGGTGGACTGGTGGCTGGGCGCCCTCGACCTGCCGTTCGCCGAGTCCTGGATGATCCTCGCGCTGACGATGTTCGCCTCGGGGATGGTGTTCACCATGTTCAACACCCTCGTCGGGCGGTGGGCGATGATCCCTACGTGGGGCCTGATGGTGCTCCTCGGCAACCCGTCGTCGGGCGGTGCCGTCTCCTGGCCGCTGCTGCCCTCGCTGCTCGGGCACATCGGGCGCTGGCTGCCGCCGGGGGCGTCGGTGAACGCTCAGCACACGGCGGTGTACTTCGGCGACCACCAGCACGTGTTCCCGTTTCTGGTCCTTGCCGGGTGGGCGCTGCTCTCCTGCTCGGTGTTCTGGTTCTGGCGGCATCGCCATCCCGGGGGCCGTGAGCCGTCCGCCGGGGAAGCCGCGGCCTGAGCCTGTGGTTGTACGGTGCGAGGCGTGACGTTCGCGTTCCGGAGGGCGATGGCGGCTCATGCATGACGACCTGATCTCTCATGTCGTGGCGGTCGCCGATGACCTCTTCTACACCCATGGCGTCCAGGCCGTGACGATGCAGCGCATACGGTCCGCGGCCGGGGTGCCGTTGAAGACGCTGTACCGGTTGTTCCCGTCCAAGGACGAACTCCTCGCCGCCTGCCTCGACCGCCGCGACCACATCGCACGATCCGCGATCAAGGAGGCTGTGGGCGCGGCCGACGACCCGGTGGAGAAGGCGCTCGCCGTCTTCGACTTCCTGGACGGCTGGTTCCACCAACCCGGCTTTCGTGGCTGCGTGTTCGCGGGCGCCTTCGGTGAGGCGGGGGCCGCGGCGCCGGTCGTGGTACGCGCGGTCCGGGCGCACAAGCAGGGCCTGCGCGAGCTGATGACCGAACTGGCGGCGCAGGCGGGCACCCGGGACGCGGAGGCGGTGGGCGCCCAACTCGCCGTGCTGTTCGACGGCGCCATGGCCTTGGCCACGTTCACGGGCGACACGCAGGCGGCCCGACACGCACGGCGTGCGGCACGGGCCGTCCTCGACGCCGCGCGCTGATCGCGGTGCGCGTACGAGTCGACAGCGCGGGCAGGGTGGGCGGGGTGACCGGATTCGAACCGGCGTCCTCCCACATGCGGTGAAGGCGCGACGACCACTGCGCTACACCCCGCCCGAGCGTGATCGTACTAGTCGGACGCGCGGTGCGGCGGCAGTGTCCGGAGTCGCGGTCTTGCACGGACTGTCCGGGGCGCCAACACTGCTCGCTATGCCGATAGTTGTGCTGGTGGGGACCTTGGACACCAAGGGCGAGGAGTACGGCTGGGTTCGGGACCGGTTGCGGGCGCGCGGCGTGGAGACGCTGATCGTCGACACCGGCATCATGGGCACGCCGCGGGTGCCCCCGGACATACCGCGCGACGTGGTGGCGCGGGCGGCCGGGTCCGATGTCACGAGGCTCGCCCGCGACGGCGACCGCGGGGCGGCGGTGACGGTGATGGCCCAGGGCGCCGCCCGCGTCGTCACCGAGCTGCATGCGTCCGGTCGGCTGCACGCGGTGCTCGCCGTCGGCGGCAGCGGCGGTACGTCCATCGCGACCCGGGCGATGCGGGAACTGCCGCTGGGCGTACCCAAGTTGATGGTGTCCTCGATGGCGGCCGGGAACGTCTCGCCGTACGTCGGAAGTACGGACATCGCCATGCTCTACAGCATCGTCGATATAGCGGGCGTCAACCGGGTGTCCCGGCCGATACTCGCCAACGCCGCCGACGCGGCCGCGGGCATGGCCCAGGGGTACGCGACCGCCGCTCGCGCCGAGCGCGCGGTGGAGCTCAGCACGGGCGACCGGCCCCTGGTGGCGGCCTCCATGGCCGGGGTCACCACGCCCGGCGTCGACGCGGCCCGCGCCCGGCTCACCGAACTCGGCTACGAGGTCCTGGTGTTCCACGCCTCGGGCACCGGGGGCCGGTCCCTGGAGGAGCTGGCCGGACGCGGCCTGTTCGCCGGGGTGCTCGACCTGACGCTCTGCGAACTCGCCGACGACGCGCTCGGCGGGCTCCTCACCGCCGGTCCGGACCGGCTGCGCGCCGCCGGGCAGGCCGGGGTGCCGCAGGTGGTGAGCCTCGGCGCCCTTGACATGATCAAGTTCGGCCCGCCGGAGACGGTTCCCGAGCGATACCGCGGGCGGCACGTCCGGGTCCACAACCCGTCCATCACCGTCGTCCGCACCACCGCCGAGGAGGCCACCGAACTCGGCCGCCGCATAGCCGCGAAACTCCGCGCGGCCATCGGCCCCACGATCCTGTTCCTGCCACTCCACGGCCTGTCGACCCTGGGCGCACCGGGCGGCCCGTACCACGCACCGGAGCTCGACCAGGCCCTCTTCGACGCCTTGCGGAACGGCCTACGCGGCAGCTCAGTGGAGATCGTGAACGCCGCCACCCACCTCAACGACCCGGACTTCGGCCGCACGACCGCGGACCGACTGCACGCGTTGATCGGCGACGCGGCGACGGCCCCCGCGAAGACGGAAATCCGGACCTGACCCCGGACCCTCGCCGTCGCCCTTGGGCCTAGGCGGGCGGCGCCACCAGGGAGGCGGACTGCCCAGCACGGCGCAGCGCGTCGCCGATGAAGCCGTTGCCTTTGAGCTCCTCCACCAGGTCCCGGAGGAACCGCACGGTTTCGGGGCGACGCGTCCGTGTCGTCCCCACGGCCTGCCGGATCTCCATGAACCTGCCCTCGATCAGCCGGACTTCAGGATGCGCGGCCGCGTACTCCACCATCGGCTGCCGGATCCCCGCCCCGACTTCCAGCCCCTCAGCCGCGAACACGTCGACGCCTTCCTCACCGCGTACAACGGTCGCGTTCCGCAACGTACGGGAGAGGAACAGGTCGTACGCCGAGCCCCGCTTCACACCAATGCGTACGCCGGTCCGGTCCACGTCGGCGATGGTGGTCACCGGCGAGTCGCGGGGCACCACGTACACCCCCTCGATCACGACGTACGGCGCGGTGAAGGCGACGTCGGCCTCGCGCGCCGGCTCGATCGCGAGGAAGCAGAGGTCGGCCCGCCCGTCCGCCATCGCCTCGTACGACTTCCTGGCCGCGTCGAAGCAGATGAACTCCACCGGCACACCGAGCCGCGCCGCCGCCTCCCGCGCGATATCGACGGTGACACCGGTCGGCGCCTCGGGCGTGCCCTGGGCCAGCACCGGATTGCCCAGATTGATGGCGGCCCGCAACACGCCGGTGGGCGCCAGGTCGTGGGCGAGGGTAGGCGTCGCGGTATTCATGGGCCGGATTTTAGGCCCCGGACGTTCGCCGTACGGCCGCTCCGCCTACTGCCGTAATCACCCGGATATACGCCGTCGTCGTACGCGGATATACGCCGTCGTCGTACGCGTCCCGGGTCGACGCGGCCCGGCGGGGGCGCCCCCTCAACTTCCCTTGCGCCCCTTCCGGTCCAGCAACTGCTCCCGCAGCGCGGTGAGTTGGTGGGACGTCTCCACCGCGCGGGACTCGTCCAGGGTGGTGAGCGCGAGCAGCAGCGCGTCCGCGACGACCAGGGCCGTGAGGGCTTCCGTCGTGATGCCGGTCGGGGTGTGCGGGGCGGTGAGGACCGCGTCGACCCGGGAGCCGTAGACCTCGGCGAGTTCGTCGGTGACCAGGACGACGCGGGCGCCGACCGCCTGCGCGCGGTCGATCAGGACGGACAGTTCGGTCAGGGCGCGGCCGGGCTGGAAGATGACCACGGCGTCGCCCTGGCGGACGGCCAGGAGTTGGTCCGCGAGGGCGAAGCCGGTGGCGCCTGCGTAGCGGGCGCGGCGGCCGATGCGGCCGAGGGCCAGAGCCAGGTGCCGGGCGGCGAGTTCGGACGCGGCGATGCCGTAGCAGTGGATCTCGCCCGCCTCGGCGAGCAGGGACACGGCGTCCCGCAGCGCCTCGCCCGGGGTGAGCCTGCGGGCATGCTCGATGCGCTCCTGGGCCTCGTCGAACACCTCGCCCCAGATGTCGTCCAGGTCGCGTCCGACGTGCGCGATGCGCTTCTGGAGGCGGACCTCCGGGGCGACCGCGGTGGTGAAGTCCGCGGCGAGTTCCCGCTTGAGTGCGGGCAGGCCCGCGTAGCCGAGGCGCTGCAGGGCGCGTACGACGGTGGCGTTGCTGGTGCCGCTGGCCGTGCCGAGCTCCTGTGCGGAGGCGAACAGCAGGGACTCGGCCGGGGCGGTGCCCAGGTAGCGGGCGACCGCGCGCTCCGACGCGGAGAGCGCCTCCCACTGGTCACGGACGGTGGTGCGCAGGCGTGTGACCGCCTCGCCGCCGAGTCCGTTGACCGCCTCCCCGCCGGAGCCACCGGAGCCACCGGCTCCGTCGGATCCGTCGACTCCGCTCGCGCCGTTCTCCTCGTTCCCCACGGTGCCGTTCACTCCATCTCCTGAAATATTCATTACAGCTCTTGACTGTCGTGTGACCGACGTTACTGTTCTGCACAACGCATTCCACGAGGAGAGCGTTTCGTAACCGACGTTACAGGACGTCTGTGCGAGCGCGCTCTCCGACGCGAGGAGAACCATGACACCCCGCACCCTGCCCCTCATCGAGATCTCCGGACCTCCCCACCAGCGCGGCCGTCAGTACGGCGAGGCCGTGCGGCCCCAGCTGCACGCCGCGCTCGCCTACTACGAGGACGCGTTCGGCCAGTCGTCCGGCCTGACCTGGGACCAGGTGACGGCCCGCGCCGCCCGCTGGCACGAGCCCGTGCGGTCGTACGCCCCTGAACTCCTCGACGAGATAAGGGGAATCGCGGACGGCGCCGGTGTCGACCTCCTTGACGTCCTCGCGCTCAACGCACGCGGCGAGGTCATCTACGACCGCTCGTTCGCCGGGATGGCGGCGGCCGAGGAGCCGCCCGAGGGCTGCACCTCGTTCACCGCGTACGGCGAGGCGAGCGGCGACGGGCACGTGTGGGCCGGGCAGAACTGGGACTGGCGGGCCGGGGTCGCCGACACCGTCGTGCTGCTGCGGATCGTGCAGCCGCCCAAACCCACCCTGATCATGCAGGTCGAGGCCGGTCAGATCGGGCGGCAGGGCGCCAACTCCGCCGGTATCGCGCTCAACGCCAACGGCCTCGGAGGCCGGTTCAGCGACGCGGTCGGCCTGCCGCAGACCGTCGTACGCCGCAGCGTCCTCGACCGGCACAGCATCACCGACGCCCTGGACGTGCTGTGCCGCACCCGCGCCCATATCGCCTCCAACGCACTGCTGACCTGCCGCGAGGGCTTCGCCGTCGACCTGGAGACCACGCCCGCCGGGCTCGGCTGGATGTATCCGACCGACGGCCTCCTCGTGCACGGCAACCACTACCAGGCGGGCATACCGGCCGCGCTGGCCGCCGACTACCGGCCGCTCTCGCCCGACTCGCTGGTCCGCGTGCCCCGCGCCGAGCAGGGCCTGCGCGCCCTGCGCTCGGCCACCGGACCCGACGAGTCCCGCAAGATCATCAAGCAGGCGATGTCCGACCACCTCGGCCACCCGGAGTCACTCTGCACCCACCCCGACCCGCGCCGCCCCACCGTCAAGCACTGGGCGACGCTCGTCTCCTCCTGCGTCGATCTCACCACCGGCGACTACCACGCGACCGCCGGAACCCCCTGCGACCGCGACTACCAGCACCTGCCCTGGAACCTCTACGACGGCCCGTACGGAGAAGCAAGATGACGACGAAGACACCACCCGCCGCACCCGGCGCCCCCGGCGCGCCCTCCGGCCCGGGCTTGCGCCTCCCCCGCACCCCCAGGGCCGCCGCGCTCGCCACCGTCGCCGCGCTGCTCGCGACCGCGGGCTGTGCGGGCGCCGAAAGCACCGCGCCCGGCGGCGCACCCGCCGACGCCGCCCGGCTGAAGCTCGACGCCCGCACCGCGCCCGCCAAGGGCGAACTCGCCAAGGCGGACTGGCTCCTTGAGGACGAGCCGGACTCCCTCGACCTCGACACCCAGGGCGGCAGCGCGGGGCGTGTGGTCCTCACCAACGTGTGCGAGCGGCTCTACCGCCTCGAACCCGACATGAGCGTCAAGCCGTTCCTCGCCGAGCACGCCCGCACCCCGGACGACCGCACCCTCGTCCTGACCGTGCGCGACGACGTCACCTTCCACGACGGCTCCCCGCTCACCGCCGACGACGTGCTGTGGAGCCTGCGCCGGCACGCCGACCCGGACATGGAGCAGTCCGACGAGTTCGACAACGTCCGCTCGATGACGAAGAGCGGCGACCACGAGATCACCGTCCGGTTCAAGCAGCCGGACGCCCTGTTCACCAAGGCGCTCGCGGGTGATGCCGGGATCGTCTGGAACAAGGAACAAGTCACCGCCGCCGGAAAGGAGTTCGGAACCCCCGGGCAGCCCGACGCCTGTTCCGGCCCGTACGCCCTGAAGAGCTGGAAGTCCGGCGACTCCATCACCATCGAGGCGTACGACGATTACTGGGGCAAGAAGCCCCTGACCCGCCGGGTGGTGTTCCGCTGGGCCGCCGACAGCGCCCTGGTCAACGCGCTCAAGACGGGCGCCGCCGACGGCGCCTACGCCGAGTCACCCAACGCCGCCGCGGCCCTGCGCACCGCCAAGGGCCTGGACCAGCACTACGGCCCCTCGACCTCGTCCCTGGTCCTCATCCCGACCGAGCGCGGCGGCCTCAAGGACCCGCGGATCCGCCGCGCCCTGTCCCTGGCCCTCGACCGCAAGGGCATCGCCGAATCCGGATACGGCGGCCTGGTGCAACCGTGGGCCGCACCGGTCGGCTCCGGCGCCTGGGGGTACGAGAAACCCGTATTCGCCGCGGCACAGAAGAAGCTGGCGGCATACGCGCCCGCGAGCCCGGACGCCGACGACCTCGCCGAGGCCGAACGCCTCGTCAAGGCCGCGGAAGCACCACAAGAGACCCTCGTCATCGGCACCGACAGCAGCCAGGGCCGCACCGTCGTCGCCAACGCGGTGCGCGCCGCGCTGCAGCGCATCGGCCTCAAGGGCCGGATCAAGACCGTGCCGACGGCACAGTTCGAGGAGTTCTACAGCGACCCGCAGACCCGCGCCGACATCGACGTGCTCGTGGGCGACTGGTACATCTCCAAGTCCGACCCCATGGGCTTCTACGACAACGGCCTCTCCGACTCCGCCAACAACTGGGTCGGCTACACGGACGCCACATACGACCGCCTGGTACGGCGCGCGCTGGGCACGCTCGACGACGGCAAGCGGGCCGAGCTCGCGGTCGACACCCAGCGCCGCTTCGTGGCCGCCGCGGTGTGGATCCCGGTCGCACAGGTGCCGTCGATCCTCGTCCTCGACGACAAGCTGACGGGCCCGCCCGCCTCGCAGGCCTACCTGTACTACCCGTGGGCCGCCGAACTCGGCGCGAAGAAGGGCCAGGTGCGCGATGACTAGCCTCGCCGCACGGCTCGCGGGACGGCTCGCGCGCCGCCTGGCCGGACTTGTCGCCACCCTCCTCGCCGCCTCGTTCGTGATCTTCGCGGCCGTGTACGCCGCACCCGGCGACCCGGCGGTGTTCCTCGCCGGGGGCCGCGACAAGCTCACCCCGGAGCGCCTGGAGCAGGTGCGGGCCGCCTACCACCTCGACGAACCGCTCGTCGTCCAGTACGGGCGGTGGCTTTGGGACTGCGTCCACTTCGACCTCGGCCGGTCCTTCAAATACAGCGACCAGGTCTCCGACCTGGTGGCGGCCCGCTTCCCGACGACGCTGCAACTCGTCGCCTACGCCACCGTGCTGTTCGTGATCCTCGGCGTGGGCGCCGGAGTCCTGGCCGCCGTGAAGCGGTCCACCTGGGTGGACTCGGCGGTGGTCGGCGGCACCACGCTCGCGGCCTCGGTGCCGTCCTTCGTGGCCGCCATCGCGCTGGTCTCGCTCTTCGGCGTCCAGCTCGGCTGGTTCCCGGTGACCGGCAGCGGCCAGGGCCTCACCGGCACGATCCGCCATCTCACGCTGCCCGCCGTGTCCTTGGCGCTCGGCGCGCTCGCGATCATCAGCCGGGTCACCCGGCAGGCCATGGCCGACGTGGCTGCCTCCGACCACGTCGAGGCGGCCCGCATATCCGGCGTGCCGGAACGCGACATCGTACGGCGGCACATCCTGCGCAACGCGCTCGGACCGGTGGTGACGATGTGCGGCCTGGTCACGGCCGGGATGCTCGCGGGCACCGTCGTCGTGGAGACCGCCTTCGGGCTCAGCGGCATCGGCTCGCTGCTCGTCGGCGCCATCAACACCCATGACTTCCCCGTGGCCCAGGCGGTGCTGCTCCTCATGGTCACCGGCTACGTCGTGGTGACCACCCTCGTGGACGCCGTCCACCCACTGCTCGACCCGCGCGTCGCCCGTGCCGCGCAAGGGAGTTGACGATGACAACCCTGACGCTCACACCCGTGGCGGTCACCCGCCGCAGGCCCGCCGGTGTCCTCCTCGCCGGGGGCTTCCTCGCCCTGGTGGTCCTGGCCGCCCTGTGCGCACCGCTGCTCGCGCCCTACGCACCCGATGCCGTCGACCTGTCCGCCTCCCTCGTGGGCACCGGCCCGGAGCATCCGCTCGGCACCGACTCCTCGGGCCAGGACCTGCTCTCGCGCGCCCTGTACGGCGCCCGCACCAGCCTCGTAGCACCGCTGCTCCTGCTCGCCGTGGCCGCGGTGCTCGGGGTGACGCTCGGGGTGCTCGCGGCCTGGCGCGGCGGCTGGGTGGACACACTCGTCTCGCGGCTCACGGACGTGATGTACGCCTTTCCCGGACTCCTGTTCACCGTCCTGATCATCGCCGTCTTCGGCACCGGCATGACCACGTCCGTGCTCGCCCTCGGCCTGGCCTTCACCCCGACCATCGCCAGGTACACCCGCTCCCTGGCCCTGTCGGAGGCGCGCAAGCCGTATGTCGACGCCTACCGGGTGCTCGGCATGGGCGGGGCCCGCATATGTGCGGCACATCTGGTGCCGAATCTGGCGCGGGCCGTCCTCGGCTATCTGGTCGTCCTGTTCGGCGAGGCCCTGATGTCCCTGGCGACCCTGTCGTATCTGGGCTTCGGCGCCCAACCACCGTCGTCCGACTGGGGGTTGATGGTGCAGGAGGGCCAGGCGGCCGTGGTGCAGGGCGCGCTCCTGCCCGCCCTTGTGCCCGGCACCGCCATCGCCCTGGTCGTGGTGTCCTTCAACGTGGTCGGGGTCTGGGCCGCCGACCGTCTGGGGAGGCAGTGATGCCCATACTGCACAAGCCCACGCACCCGGCGCCGGAGCCGGAGCAGCCCTTGCTGGAGATCGCGGACCTGACGCTGCGGCTCCCGGGCACGGCCCGCCCGCTCCTCGACGCGGTGTCCCTCTCGGTCGCGCCCGGCGAAGTGGTGGCCCTGGTCGGCGAGTCCGGTTCGGGCAAGTCGACCACGGCCAAGGCCGCCCTCGGCGTGCTGCCGCCCGGGGCGACGGCCTCCGGGACCGTACGCTTCGACGGCACCGACGTCCTGGATCTGCGGGGTGCAGCGCTGCGCGCCCACCGCTCCGGGCCCGTCGCCCTGGTCCACCAGGATCCGCGCGCCGCCCTCAACCCGGTACGCCGGATCGGGGACTTCCTCGTGGAGCGCGGCGCCACCCGCGACCGGGCGGCCGAACTCCTCGCCGCCGTCGGCCTGTCGGACCCCGAGCGGCGCCTGCGACAACGGCCGCACGAACTGTCCGGCGGCATGCTGCAACGCGTCGTGATCGCCGGTGCGCTCGCGGCCGGACCGCGGCTGCTGCTCGCGGACGAGGCGACGAGCGCCCTCGACGTCACGACCCAGGCCGAGATCCTCGCCCTCCTGCGCACCCTGGGCGCGGGCCGGGGCTGCGACCCGACCGGGTTGCTGCTCATCACGCACGACCTGCACCTGGCGGCCGCGTACTGCGACCGCGTGTACGTCATGTACGCGGGCCAGGTCGTCGAACACCGCACGGCCCAGGCCCTGTTCACCGACCCGGCCCACCCCTACTCGCGCGGCCTGCTCGCCTGCTCACCCACACTGGGCGAGCACCCCCGCGCCCTCGAACCGATACCCGGCCGCCCGCCGTCCCTGTCCGACACCTTCACCGGCTGCCCGTTCGTGGCCCGCTGCGATGCGGCGGACGACAGCTGTGCCACCCACCGCCCCGAACCACGGCCGGTGGCGGACGGCGGCGCCGCGGCGTGCGTTCACATCCCGTTCCCCCAGTCCGCCGCGCCATCGCAGTCCGTCGCGTCATCACAGTCCGTCGCGCCATCAGATCCCGTAACCGAGAAGTCCGGTCCCCTCGCCGAGAAGGAGGTGCTCCGGCCATGACCGAGCCGCTGCTCCGGGCCGACGGCCTCACCAAGACGTATCCGCTGCCGGGTGGCGGGCGCCACCGGGCCGTCGACGGCATTTCGTTCGCGGTGCCCGCGGGCGGTGCCCTCGGCATCGTCGGGGAATCGGGCTCCGGGAAGACGACGGTCGCCCGCATGCTGGTCGGCCTGGTCGCCCCGGACGCGGGAAGCGTCGGCGTGGCCGGGCGCGTACGCGGCACCCGGCCGCCCCGGAGCCGGGCCCCGCGCCTGGCCCGTGCCCGCGAGATCCAGATGGTCTTCCAGGACCCCTATCTCTCCCTCGACCCGCGCCTCACCGCCACCGACTGCCTGCACACCGCGCTGCGCCTGCACGGCCGGGACACCTCCCTGGCCGCCGGTCTCCTCGACCGGGTCGGTCTCGGCAGCCGCGAGGCCGGGGCGCTGCCCCGCGACCTCTCCGGTGGGCAGCGCCAACGGCTTGCCATCGCACGGGCGTTGGCCGTGGCGCCCGAGGTGCTCGTTCTGGACGAGGCGGTGGCGGCGCTCGACGTCTCCATCCAGGCACAGATACTCCGGCTGCTCGCCGAGATCCGCCGGGACACCGGGGTCGCCCTGGTCTTCGTCAGCCACGACCTGGCCGTGGTGCAGCACGTCACGGACGACGTCCTCGTGATGCACCGGGGCCGCGCCGTCGAACAGGGCCCGACCGCCCGCGTCCTGACAGCACCCGAGGACCCGTACACCCAGCGCCTCCTCGCCTCGGTGCCGGGCGAGGGCTGGGACCCGGCGGGGGTGACGGCCGTGAGCTGAGTCCTTGATGGAGGCAGGATCTAGAACGGGCGGGCGTAGGGGTGGTCGTTCACTTGGTCGTAGATCCTGCGCAGCCACGGCTGACGGACCGCGGGCAGCCGGGCCAGCGTGGCGAGGAACACTCGCCCGTCGGGCCGGAACGGCGCCCAAGGGTGCAGGGGTAGCGGCTCGTCGCGGAGTACGCCCTCGGGCATGCCGCCTGTCGCGGGCACCGGTAGGCGTTCGTGAGGGAACGCCAGATGCGTCCACACGTCGGCAGCCAGCGGCACGGTGTCCGCGGTGCCGGACGGCTGCCAGGCCTGCCCCGTCCGCGGATGCCGTAGAACCAGGGCGACGTCGGGGGCGGGGTCGGGAAGCGGCAGGCCCGGTCCGGCCAGGACTACCGCCTTCGCCGGTTGCCCCGACGGGAGCAGCACACCGAGCGCGCGGCCGAAGATGTCCGCGGCGAGGCCGTCGGGAATGGCCACGGGTGTGCCACCGGAGGCTGCCAACAGGTGGGCGAGCGCGGCCCCCACCGCCGCCGCCCACCGTGGGTTCCACTCCCCGGACGGCAGGACCGGCTCACTCCCCAACCGCTCCGACCTCAACGCCTCCCAGTCGGCTGACCCGCCGGGAAGGTCCTGGGCGGGAGGGCCCTGGGCGGGAGAGTCCTGGGTGAGAGAGTGCTGGGTGAGAGAGTGCTGGGTGAGAGAGTGCTGGGTGAGAGAGTGCTGGGTGGGACGACCGCGTACGGCGTGCGGCTCGAGCCACACCGCCTGCCAGTACGAGCAGTCGTCGATGCGGGTCGCCACGGCCTGCCCGCACTGGGCGCAGGCGAGGTTCGGGCCGTCCCGCCCGTCCAGGCCCCTGCAGTAGCCGCCGCATCGCTCAGGGATGAGGACCGTGCCGCGGGTGTCGCCCGGCGCGACCACGACCGCTCCCGGTGTCCCGAAGGACAGGGCGCGGACCGGTGCGAATACGCCGCGGGCTTCCGCTTCGGCCGCCCCGATCTCGTCCCCACTGCGCCAGGGCGGCCCGGAAGGTTCCGGGTCGACGGCGTATGTCCCCGGCTCCATGAGGGCGGGGAGCAGGTCATGTCCGTACGTTTGGCGGGCATGGACAGGGAGCGCGACGCGGGTCACGGGGGCGGTCAGCGCGGCGTCGCACCCCGCGCACACGAACACGGTCAGACGGCTGCCCCTTCCACCGGCTTCTGCCAGACCGAGACATGACGGCCGCTGTCGTTGGTGAACGGGGCCTTCGTCCAGCCCTCCCAGCGGTTGCGCAGCCGCATCCCGGCGAGCCGGGCCATCAGGTCGAGCTCGGCCGGCCAGACGTACCGGAACGGCAGGGACCAGTACGTGGCGTGCCCGTCCTGGCCGACCGTGACGTGGTGGGAGCGCATCGCCTGCGTGGCCACGTCGTACGTGTCGAAGCCGAGGTGGGTGTCGCCGACGTGGAACGGCACGGCGTTCTGACCCGGCGGCAGCCGCCGCAGGTCCGGTACGCCCACCTCCACCACGAAGCAGCCACCCGGGCGGAGGTGGGCGGCGGCGTTCAGGAAGCAGTCGACCTGGGCGTCCTGGGTCGTCAGGTTGCCGATGGTGTTGAAGACGAGGTACGCGACCGTGAACTCGCCGGGGACCCGGGTGGTGGCGAAGTCACCGATGGTCGCCTCGACCGCCTCCGCGCCAGGCTTCGCGCGCAGCCGGTCGACCATGGCCCGGGACAGGTCGATACCGTGCACGGGAACCCCGCGCGCGGACAGCGGCAGCGCGATCCGTCCGGTGCCGATACCGAACTCCAACGCCCGCCCGTCGCCCGCGAGTTCCGCGAGCAGATCGACGGCCGGGTCCACGACGTCGGGACGGAACATCTCGGCGGAGGACGCGTCGTAACCGGCGGCGATGCTCTCGCCGAAGTGGCCGTCGTTCGGGTCGCCCTGGTTGCGGGGCACGTCGTCGTTCTTCGAGTTCGCGTGGTTCTGCTCAGGGTTTGCGTGGCTCTGCTCGGGGTTCGCGTCGTCGCGCATTCGGGGACCGTATCGCCCGCCGGGCCCCGGGCGCGCGCCAATTTCCGAGGGCTCACCGATGCCGAGGCCGCACGCCCCACATCGCACGCCCCACATCGGACGCGACACACATCGCACGCCGCACGCCCCACGCCTCACACGCCCCACGCCGCACGCCGCACGCCGCACGCCGCACGCCCACCACGATCAGCCGTCAGCGATCAGCGGTCCCCCGGCGGCGTCCAGTCCGGGTGGCGGCCGCTGAGGCCGACGGCGCGGTCAAGGAGGGGAGCCTCGTCCGGTATGTCGACGACGGGGCCGAAGATTTCGCCGCGGTCCTCCGGGGCGCGGGACTGGTCGAGCAGGCCGTACGCCACGTCGAGGCCCTCGGCGTCGGGGGCGTAAGGCTGCCCCGTGGCACGGGCCAAGTCCCAGCCGTGGATGACGAGTTCGTCCATGGCGACCTGTCCGGCCACGCCGCCGGGCAGGTCCACGCCGCCGGCCCGGGTCATGCCCTGCCAGGCGTCCGGGCTGCGCCAGGCCTCGGTGAGGGCGGCGAGCGCCGAGGACAGTTCGGTGCGCCAGGCAGGCCCGATGTCCGGTACGGCCGAACCCGGGGCCGTGTCCGTGAGCGGCCCGAATTCCTTGCGCGCGGCGGCGGCGAACGCGGTGCTGAGCTGGATGAGATGGCCGAGGAGATTCCGTACGGCCATGTCCTCGCAGGGCGTCGGGTCGGCGAGCTGGTCCTCGCGGACGCCCTCGGCGAGTGCGGCGATGACGCGGGTCTGGGCCGCGAAGTCGATCGGTTTGGCCGGGTCGGTCATGACGTACTCCCATGAGTCGATGGTCTGTCGCAGTGGAGACTCCGGAAGCGGCGAAAACTCATCGGTCCCGCCACGCCGATGTCCGCCCCGATGTCCCGGAGATCACCCACCGATGACGGAGCAGCCCACCGGTCCGGCACCATCTCCCCCATCCCGTTCCCCCCATTCCCCTCGTTCCCTCAGTCCCTCATTCCTCCGGTCCCGCATTCCTCCAGTCCCCCAGTCCCCCATTCCCCCATTCCCCCATTCCTCCATTCCTCCATTCCTCCATGGTCTGCCGTCCCCTCCACGCATACTGGTGAGCCTCCGCATGGCCAGGGCACGGGACGGCAGGACGGCGCAGGTCAGGGCAGGTCAAGGCAGGATCGGGCGGGGCAGCGCTCCGGCGAAGGGCGGCGATCATGACGACTCCCCTGGAGCAGGTGCAGACGTGGCTGGACGGCCGGGCCGAGGAGATGACCGCGCTCCTCGAACGCCTGGTGACCGTGGAATCCGAGAATCCGCCCGGGCGCACCCTGGGTCGCTGCGCGCAGGTACTGCGCGAGGCGATGGACGAGCTCGGTCTGGCCCCGGAGGTGCTGCCGGTTGACGGGGCGCCGTCGCGGCTCGATGACCCCTGCGTGGTGCGCGGCACGGTGGGCGAGGGCGACCGGCTCCTCTATCTCCACGGGCATTTCGACGTCGTACCCGCCCAGGACCGGCGCCAGTTCACGCCCGTACGCCGCGACGGCAGGGTGATCGGCCGGGGCACCGCCGATATGAAGGGCGGCATCGTCGCGATGCTCCACGGGGCCGCCGCCGCGCGGGAGTTCGGGCTGCTCGGCGAGGGCCGGATCGTGCTGCACCTGGTGTGCGACGAGGAGACGGGGAGCGTGGCCGGTGGCGGCCACCTGCGTGACCGGCGGCTGATCGATCCGGGCGCGCTCGCCATGGTCACCGCCGAGCCCAGCGGCGGCAGCGTCTGGAACGCCGCGCGCGGCGCGCTCTCGCTGCGCGTGGACGTGCGGGGCCGGGAGGCCCACGTGGGGCAGGCGTCCCGCGGTGTCAACGCCTTCCAGCACCTGCTGCACGTCGCCCGCCCCGTGGAGACGTACGCCGCCGAGATGGCCACCCGGCACACGGAGTTCACGCTGGGCCCCGAGGACGCGCCCGGCACCCAGGTGGTGGTCGGCGGCCTTGCCGGTTCCGGGGCGAACTTCAACATCGTGCCCGGCAGCGCGTTCTTCACCGTGGACGGCCGCTACAACCCCGAGGAGGACCTGGAGGGCGAGGCCAAGCGCCTGACCGGGCTCGTCGAGCAGGCCGCGCTTGAGATCGGGGCCGATGTGTCGGTGGAGCTCACCCAGCTCCAGCCGCCCGCCCGCACGGAAGCCGCGCACCCCGCCGCCTCCGACCTGGCCCGGGCCGTATCGGCCGTCGAGGGCGACCCGGCGCGCTTCGAGATGTGCGCGGGCATCCTGGAGACCCGCTGGTACGCCCAGCTCGGCATCCCCGCCTTCGGGTACGGGCCCGGGCGGCTCGATGTCTCGCACGGCCCGGAGGAGTACGTCGAGGAGGCGGCGATGCGGCGTGCCGCTGCCGTCTATGCCTTGTACGCGGGCGAGCTGCTCGCCTGACCTCCGCGGATGAGAACGGCGTCCCGAGTCGGGCCGCACGAAGTTCTACCGAGTTCGTTCTACTGAGTTCGTTCCACCGAGCTCTTTGGTCATGCGCAGGTCACATCCCACATACATCCCCCATCCGACGGCCCTTGACAGCCCCTCGCGATCTCCCGCAGGATCACCCCCGTGAACCTGTCAGACAGCCAGACAGGTGGCTCGATGCCGCGGCGCGTCAGCGCGATGGAAGCGGTTCTCGGTCATCTGCGGAATGCCATTGAGCGCGGCGAGTACGCCGTCGGGGACAAGCTCCCCTCGGAGGCCGAGCTCTGCCGTCGCCTGGAGGTCAGCAGGCCCGTCCTGCGGGAGGCCTTGCGGGCGCTGCAGACGATGGGCCTGACCGTTTCCCGTACGGGCAAGGGCACGTTCGTCGTGTCCAACGGGGCGGTCGAGGACCCCACGTTCGGTGACTACGCGGCCAGCGACCTCCTTGAGGTCCGGCGCCATGTCGAGATCCCCGTCGCGGGCTACGCCGCCGCGCGCCGTACACCCGAGGACCTCGACCATCTCGCTCACCTCCTCGAGCGGATGGAGCGGGAGACCGACACCACCGCCTGGGTGGCCATGGACACGCTCTTCCACCTGGCCGTCGCCCAGGCCGCCCAGAATCCGGTGTTCCGGCGCGTGATCGAGGAGATCCGGGACGCGCTGGCGCGCCAGTCCGCGTTCCTCACCGAGCTCGGTGGCCGCCGTGAGCAGTCCAACCGGGAGCACCGGGCGATCGTCGAGGCCCTCGTCAACGGCAGCGAGCACGACGCCACGGACGCCATGGCCCACCACCTCGACCGCGTCGAGACCACCCTCACCGCGATCGTGCGCCCCGACGAGACGGACCGCACGGACGCCCCGACCGAAGGCGGAACCACCGCGTGACCGAGCAGTCCCTCGAAGACCAGGCAGGCCGCCCGCCAGGGCAGATGGAAGGGCAGATAGCTGTGTCTGCCGCTCATCGGGGCGGCCCTCGTGGCGGGGTGGTACGGCGTACGGGGCCGGGTGGCGGCGGTGCGGAAGTCCGAGGCGGGCGCATGAGCTGCCTCAACACGCCGTCCCCGTACGGCGGTTCCGCAGCCGTGACCGAAGCGCCCGCCGTCCGGGAACCGCTGCACACACCCGTCGCCCACCTCGTACGCGGCGAAGTCATCGAAGGCATCCACTACGGCTCGGTGGTCGTGCTCGGCGCGGACGGCGGCGTGGAGCTACAGCTCGGTGACATCGAGGCGGCCTTCTACCCGCGCTCGGCCCTGAAGCCGGTGCAGGCCGTGGCGATGCTGCGGGCCGGTCTCCCGCTCGACGGCGAGCTGCTCGCGCTGACCGCGGCCAGCCACTCCGGCGAGGAGCGTCATTTGGCCGGAACCCGGCGGATCCTGGAGCTCGCCGGTCTCGCCGAGGACGCGCTGCGTAACGTCAGGGACCTTCCCTTCGACCCGGTCGTCCGGGATGTGTGGATCCGCGCCGGAGCGCTCCCGTCGAGGCTCGCGCAGAACTGCTCGGGCAAGCACGCGGCGATGCTCTACACGGCGCGCCTGAACGGCTGGTCGCTCGACGACTACCTCGACCCGGCGCATCCGCTGCAGCAGGCGATCGCGGAGACGGTCGAGGACCTCACCGGGCAGGCCGTCGCGCAGGTGACGGTCGACGGCTGTGGCGCACCCTTGTTCTCCATCTCGCTGCACGGTCTCGCCCGCGCCGCCGCCCGGATCACCACGGCCCCGCCCGGCACCGCCGAGGCGCGGGTGGCCGACGCGATGCGCGAGCACCCCGAATCGGCGTCCGGATCCGGCCGTGATGTCGCCGCGCTGATGCGGGCCGTGCCGGGCCTCCTGGCCAAGGACGGCTTCGAAGGGGTGCAGGTCGCGGCGCTCCCGGACGGCCGGGCCGTCGCCGTGAAGATCGCGGACGGGGCGGACCGGGCGCGCGTACCGGTGGCCGCGGCGGCGCTCGCACGCTGCGGCGTCGATCCGGCGGCGCTTGCCGAGTTCGCCGAGGCGCCGCTGCTCGGGGGCGGGGCGGTCGTCGGCTCCATCCGGCCGGCGCGGGCGCTCGAACCGCACGCGGCGACCCCGGCGGCCCCGGCGGCCCCGGCGTACACCTGACCCGCACCCCACCCACGTACTCCCAACTCCCCCCTGCCAAAAGGAAGACGCACACCACCATGACCGTCCGCAGCGAGCACGACCTGCTCGGCAACCGTGACGTCCCCGCCGACGCGTACTGGGGTGTCCACTCCCTGCGCGCCAAGGAGAACTTCCCCATCACGGGCACCCCGATCTCCGCGTACCCGCACCTGATCGACGCGCTCGCCGCCGTCAAGGAGGCCGCCGCCCTCGCCAACGAGGAGCTCGGCCTGCTCGAGCCGCGCAAGGCGGCCGCCATCGTCGAGGCCTGCCGGGAAATCCGGGAAGGCAAACTGCACGACCAGTTCGTGGTGGACGTCATCCAGGGCGGGGCCGGGACCTCGACCAACATGAACGCCAACGAGGTCGTCGCCAACCGGGCCTTGGAGCTGCTCGGCCACGCCAAGGGCGAGTACGCGTTCCTGCACCCCAACGAGGACGTCAACCTCGGCCAGTCCACCAACGACATCTACCCGACCGCCGTCAAGATCGGCACGGTCTTCGCGGTGCGCGGTCTCCTCCAGGCCATGGCCGTGCTGCAGGACGCCTTCGCGGCGAAGGCGCTCGAGTTCCGCGACGTCCTGAAGATGGGCCGTACGCAGCTGCAGGACGCCGTGCCGATGACGCTCGGGCAGGAGTTCTCGGCGTACGCGGTGATGCTGGACGAGGACCGCAGCCGGCTCGCGGAGGCCGTCGAGCTGATCCACGAGATCAACCTCGGCGCGACGGCGATCGGCACCGGGCTCAACGCGCCCGCCGGATACGCCGAGTCGGCCCGGCGGCACCTGGCAGAGACCACCGGGCTTCCCTTGGTCACGGCGGCCAACCTGGTCGAGGCCACACAGGACTGCGGTGCCTTCGTGCAGATGTCGGGGGTCCTCAAGCGGATCGCGGTGAAGCTCTCGAAGAGCTGCAACGACCTGCGGCTGCTCTCGTCCGGGCCGCGCGCGGGCCTGAACGAGATCAACCTGCCGCCGGTACAGGCCGGTTCGAGCATCATGCCCGGCAAGGTGAACCCGGTGATCCCGGAGGTCGTCAACCAGGTCGCCTTCGAGGTGATCGGCAACGACGTCACCATCACCATGGCCGCGGAGGCGGGCCAGCTCCAGCTCAACGCCTTCGAGCCGATCATCCTGCACTCCCTCTCCGAGAGCATCACGCATCTGCGCGCCGCGTGCCTGACGCTCGCCGAGCGCTGCGTCGCCGGGATCACGGCCAACACGGAGGCGCTGCGCACGACGGTCGAGAACTCCATCGGCCTGGTGACCGCGCTCAACCCGCACATCGGCTACGAGGCCGCCACCTCCATCGCCAAGGAGGCACTGGCCACGGGTCGCGGCGTAGCCGAACTCGTCCTGGAGCAGGGCCTGTTGCCGAGCGACCGGCTGACCGAGCTGCTGCGGCCGGAGGTGCTTGCGGGGTCACGGGCCGAGTGACGGTGCGGGGCGCCCGGAATGAGACAGCCGCCGTCAGACGGACGCCCGGTCCGCCCGCTCGGCGAGTTCCGCGGCGTACGGCGGCTGCGCGCCCGCGCGCGAGCAGGTGACCGCGGCGGCGCGGGCCGCGAAGCTGAGGACGTCGCGCCACTGGTCGGCGGCGAGGGTGCGGGACGGGCCGGTCAGGGCGCCGTGGGCGTCGAGGCGGTGCAGGAGCGCCGCGTTGACGGTGTCGCCCGCGCCGATCGTGTCGACGACGGTCACGCGCTCGCCGGGGACGGTGAGTTCGATGCCCTCGCGGGTCACTACGGTCAGGCCGTCCGAGCCGCGCGTGAGCACCACGGCGGCCGGGCCGAGGGCCAGCCACTCCCGGGCGGTGGCGAGCAGGTCACCGGTCCCGGCGAGCCACTCCGCGTCCTCCTCGGAGAGCTTCAGGAGCGACACGGACGGCAGCCAGGAGCGGAAGCGGGCGCGGTACGCGACGGGGTCCGCGATCAGGCCGGACCTGATGTTCGGGTCAACGGCGGTGAAGGTGCCGCGCGCGGCCTCGCGGTGCAGCAGTTTCTCGTACGCCGACGCACCGGGCTCCAGGACGAGCGAGCAGGTACCGAACGACACCGCACGGGTCGACCCGGGCAGCGCGGCGGGCAGCTCGAAGAGCCGGTCGGCCGCGCCCTCGACATGGAAGCTGTAGGACGCCGAGCCGTCGGTGCCCAGATGGGCGACGGCGAGCGTGGTCGGCTCGGGGCCGCGCTGCACCAGGGCGGTGTCCACGCCATCCGCGGCCAGACCGCTCAGAAGCGCGGCGCCGAAGTGATCGGTGGACAGGCGGGAGCAGAACGCGGCCGGTGAGCCGAGCCGGGCCAGGGCCACAGCGGTGTTGTACGGCCCCCCGCCGCGCTTGGGCAGCAGCGCGGGCAGCTCGTCCTCGGCGGCAGGCCCCGCGGGGACGAGGTCGATGAGGGCTTCGCCGGCGACGACGATCATTGGGGTGCCTTTCTCGGAACGAGGGAACGCGAGGGTGAGGGCCTGAGAGGGTCAGAGGTCGAGGGAACGCGAGGGTGAGGGCCTGAGAGGGTCAGAGGTCGAGGGAACGAGGGAACGAGGGGACCAGGGAACGAGGGGACCAGGCCACAAGAACAGCAGACCCCCGAAGGGGCGAGAGAACAAGGACCTCACCCCTCACCCCCACACCCACAAGATCCCCGATGCACAAACGCGCAAGGCAGCCGCAGGGTGCGAGGAGCGCGGTCCGGTTCGGCGAGCCGGTCGACGAGCAGCCGCAGCGCGGCCGCGCCGATGTCCCGGCTCGGCTGGGAGATCGCAGTGAGTCGGGGCTCGAAGAGGTCGGCCCAGGCGAAGTCGTCGAAGCAGGCGAGCGCGACGTCGCCGGGCACGGTGAGTCCGGCGGCGCGCAGTGCGGTCAGGGCGCCGATGGTCATGGCGTTGTTCGCGGTGACCAGGGCGGTGGGTCGGTCGGGCAGGGCGAGCAGATCGCGGGTGGCGTGCTCGGCGCCTTCGGACCGGGAGTCGCCGCCGACGACGAGTTCTCCGGCGTACGGCAGTCCCGCCTCGGTGAGGCCCTGGCGGTACCCGGCGATCCGCTCCGTGGTGGTGGAGAGCCCTGGCATGCCCGCGACCAGGCCGATCCGGGTGTGCCCGGCCTCGGCGAGGTGGGTGACGAGCCGGGCGACGGGGCCGGTGTTCTCGGCACACACCTGGTCGTACTCCTCGCCCACCAAGCGGTCGAGGAAGACGGTGGGGAGCTCGGTCCGCTTGAGGTGGTCGAGCAGGGCGTCGGGGCGGCCGGACGGGGCGACGATGACGCCGTCCACGCGGCGCTCGTGCAGCAGTCGGACCGCCTTGAGTTCCTGCTCGGGGTCGTCGTGCGGGTCGGCGATCAGGAGGCTGTAGCCGAGTTCCAGGGCGGTGGACTCGACGCCCTGGAGGATCTCCGTGAAGTACGGGTTGCTGATCGCGGAGACCGCGAGCCCTATCGACTGGGTGCGGGAGGTCACCAGAGAGCGGGCCAGGGTGTTGTGCGTGTAACCGAGCTCGTCGATGGCGGCGCGGACCGCGTCCCGAGTGGTGGGGCGTACCGGCCGGGTCTCGTTGAGCACATGCGAGACCGTGGCCACGGAGACCCCGGCCCGCCGGGCCACATCGACCATCGTCGCCATCGCCGCCCCCGACCTTTCCGCGCTGCTCCGCGCGTCCGTCACGTGTGCGTTTCGTACTGCGTTTCGTACTGCGTTGCCTAGTCAATTGCGTAGTGCGTCGCGCGTTCCGGCTGACGAACCTACCCCATTGTTTACACGAAGCAAACGCTTGCGTAAACGTTTACGCCGTGGCTACTGTCCAGCGCAGCCGCACGAGGACGTGGTGGAAGTGAGGAGCGAACGATGCGCGCAGTAGTGGTCACCGCCCCCGGCGAGACGGCGGTGACAGAGGTGCCCGACCCCGCTCCGGGTCCGGGCGAAGTGCTCGTCGAGGTCGCGTCGTGCGGCCTCTGCGGCACCGATATGCACATTCTCGGCGGCGAGTTGCCGTCCGCGAGCTACCCGCTCGTGCCGGGGCACGAGTTGACGGGCACGGTCGTCGCGCTCGGCGCGGGGGTGCGCGGCCTCGCGGTCGGCACCCGGGTCGCCGTCGACCCCAACATGCCGTGCGGCGCCTGTCATTACTGCCGTATCGGCCGCGGCAACCTCTGCGAGGACTACCGCGCGGTCGGCGTCACGCAGGACGGCGGCTTCGCCGAGTACGTGGCGGTGCCGGCGCGCTGCGCGTACGTCCTGCCCGAGTCCCTGTCCGCCGCGGCCGCGGGTCTGGTGGAGCCGCTGTCGTGCGCGGTGCACGGCCTGAACCGGCTGCCGCGCCGCCCCGGCGAGCACTATCTGATCTACGGCGCGGGCACTATGGGCCTGATGATGGCCGCGGTGGTACGGAACGCCGGGGCCGCGTCGGTCTCGGTCGTCGACCTGAACGAGGACCGGCTCCCGTTCGCCAAGTCCTTCGGCACGGACGGCCGTTCGGGCGGCTTCGTGGACGCGACCGCCACGCACGCCGACGCCTTCGACCGGCCGCAGGGCTTCGAGGTGGTCATCGACGCGACCGGCGTGATCGCCGCGATCGAGGACGGTCTCGGCCGGGTCCGCAAGGGCGGCACGTTCCTTCAGTTCGGCGTGAGCGACCCGGCGCGCTCGGCCCGCTTCTCGCCGTTCGCGGTCTACAACCAGGAGATCGACATCATCGGCTCGATGGCCGTGCACCACTCCTTCCAACCGGCCATCGATCTGCTCGCCTCCGGGCTCGAGCTCGACCCGCTGGTCAGCGATGTCTTCGGGATCGACGGTTTCGACGAGGCCGTGGCCACCTTCCGGGCCGGTACCGGCCGCAAGATCCATATCGCGCCCGGCATCACGCCCGACATCACGTCCGGCGGGGAGGCCCGCGTATGAGCCTGCCAGCAGCCACCGCCACCCCGGGCACGGGGGCACCGCGCCGCCATCCGCTCGACCGTATCGGCATTCCCAAGCCACTGTTCTGGGGTTATGCGGGCCTGCTCTTCTTCATGGTCGGCGACGGCGTCGAAACCAGCTATCTGTCCAAGTACTTCGGCTCCGACCTCGGTTTCTCGGAGACCGGCGCGGGCGCCATCATCACCGTGTACGGCGTGACCGCGGCCATCGGCTCGTTCTTCGGCGCGGGCCTGCTCTCCGACCGGTGGGGGCCGCGCCGGGTGATGGCGGTGGGCGCCGGGATCTGGGTGGTCTTCCACGTCCTGATGCTCAGCGTCGCGATACCCAGCGGCAATTACGCCCTGGTGATGCTGACGTACGGGATCCGTGGCTTCGGTTATCCGATGTTCGCGTACGGCTTTCTGTCCTGGATCATGGCGGTCGCGCCGAAGGACCATCAGAGCAAGGCCGTCGGCTGGTTCTGGTTCTGCTACAGCGCCGGTTACCCCATCATCGGCTCGTTCCTGTTCGCCGCGGCCATGCCGGTGTTCGGCTTTTACCACACGCTGTGGCTGTCGCTCGGCCTGATCGCGGTGGGCTCCCTCATCGTTCTTCTGCTGCTGCGCGAGCGCACCGGATTCACGGGTCTGGCCCCCGGCCGCGACTCCCGTCAGGAGCTGGTGGGCACCTTCAAGATCCTCTTCGAGCAGCCCAAGATCGGCGTCAGCCTCATCATCCGGCTGATCAACACGACGCCGTCGTTCGGCATGTGGGTGTTCATGCCCTTCTTCGTCCGCGACCTCGGCTTCAGCGACGGCGAGTGGAACACCCTGCTCGTCATCATGATGGTCACCAACCTCGGCGCCCTGCTCGTCTTCGGCGTCCTCGGCGACAACTGGAGCGGCCGCAAGACCTGCGCCCTGTTCGGTGGCGTGCTCGGCGCGGTGGGCTGTCTGCTCTGCTACTACCTGCCCGCGGCCGCGGGCTACAACTTCCTCGTCGCGGCGGTGGCGGTGGCGGTGTACGGCGCGGGCCTTGCCGGATATGTGCCGCTGCCCGCCATGATGGTGGCCCAGGCGCCGGAGCGGCGCGGCCAGGTGATGGGCGTCTACACGCTCGGCGCGGGCCTGAGCGTCGCGGTCGGCCCGCTGATCGGGACGGTGTCCTACAGCTCGTTCGGCTTCCAGGGACTGATGTGGATCTACGCGTCGCTGCTGCTGCTCAATGCGGTGCTCTGTCTGCGGGTTACGTCGCCGGGAGACGGGATGGCGGACGAGTCCGACTCCGACGTCTCTGCCGAGCAGCCCTCCAGTACCGCGGCTCCCGCCACTCCGGCCGCCGTGGACGCCCCGGCCTGACCCGGCGCTCCGTACCCCCGCCCTCGTACCCCCGAAAGGCAACCCCCCCCTCATGCCCCGTACCCCCGACACCATGCGCGCCGCCGTGCTGCACGGCCCCGGGCGACTCGTTCTGGAGGAACGTCCCGTGCCCTCCCCCGGGCCGCGTCAAGTCCTCGTCCGGATCGACGCGGTGGGCACCTGCGGCTCCGATGTGCACTACTACCAGCACGGCCGGATCGGCGACTTCGTCGTGACCGAGCCGATGGTCCTGGGGCATGAGCCGTCCGGGACCGTGGTGGCGTGCGGCCCGGACGCCGAGCGGCACCGGATCGGGCAACGGGTCTCCGTGGAGCCCGGCACGCCATGCGGCACCTGCGCCGAGTGCCGCCTGGGCCGTTACAACCTCTGTCCGGACATGGTGTTCTATGCCACCCCGCCCGTGGACGGGGTGTTCTGCGAATACGCCGTCGTGCACGAGGAGTTCGCGCATCCGGTGCCCGACGCGCTGAGCGATGAGGCGGCCGCGCTCCTCGAGCCGCTGTCGGTGGGCGTATGGGCCTGCCGCAAGGGCCGGGTCGGCCCCGGCGACCGGGTCCTGATCACCGGGGCCGGGCCCATCGGCCTGGTCAGCGCGCAGACGGCCCTGGCGTTCGGCGCGGCCGAGGTGACGGTCACGGACGTGGTGCCGCACCGCCTGGGCCTGGCCCGCGAGTTCGGCGCGACGGCCGTGGATGTGTCCCGCACCCCGCTGACGGAGCTCGGGCACGCGCCCGACGTGCTCCTGGAGTGCAGCGGCGTTCCGGCGGTCGTCACCGGGGCGATCCGCGCCCTGGGCCGGGCCGGGCGGGCGGTCCTGGTCGGTATGGGCGGTGACGAGGTGGCGCTGCCGCTGTCCCGGATCCAGAACTACGAGCTGGAGGTGACCGGCACGTTCCGCTACGCCAACACGTGGCCCACGGCGATCGCCCTCGCGGCCTCGGGCCGCGTCCGCCTCGACCCCTTGGTCACGCACGGCTTCGGCCTGGCCGAGGCCGAACAGGCCCTCACCGTTGGTGCCATGGATGCCACGGCGGTCAAGAGCGTGGTGTATCCGCAGCGTTGAGGATACTCAGGTCACCCGGGTCACCCAGGTCACCCAGGTCACCGAGGTCACCGAGGTCGCTGCGGTGCGTGGCGTCCGGGCCGCTCACGCCCGTGAGGTCGAGCTCCGGGCGGAGCCGCATGCTGTGGTCGTAATCGCCGCCCGTGAGGGTGCGGTACGGGATCGGGGGCTCCGTGAAGAGTCCGTCCAGGCGGCGGGCGTACGCCGCGGTGGCCGCCTCGAAGCGGGGCCCCGGGACGTCGACGGCGTCGTACACCGCGAAGGGGTCGAGCGGCGCCATGCCCGTGAACCAGAACAGGCCGTGCTGGAGCGGGAAGACGACGTCCGACAGGCGTCCGTGAATGCCGCGGTCGGCGAAGGACGACTCGCGGGCGCCGATGGTGGTGGACAGCAGCGCACGCCGACCGGCCAGGGCGCCCTCGCTGTAGGGCGGGGGCACGGCCGGGCCGTGGGCGAACTCGAAGGTGAACACCCGGTCGATCCAGCCCTTCAGGATCGCCGGAACCGAGAACCACCACATCGGGAACTGCAGGATCAACGCGTCCGACCACCGCACCTTCTCCTGCTCCGCGGCGATATCGGCGGACAGGCGTCCCGCACGCGTGGCCCGGCCCGACACCGGAAGGACCTCCAAGCGCTCGTCGGCGGGGTGGTCGGGGAAGTCGTCGGCGTCGACGGACGGCTTCCACTTCATCGCGTAGAGGTCGGAGACCCGTACCTCGTGGCCCGCCGCGCGCAGGTGCTCGGCGGCGAAGGCCGCCAGGGCGGCGTTGAGGGAGCGGGGGTCCGGGTGGGCGGTGACCAGGAGGATCTTCTTGGGCTGCTGCGGTGTGGACCGCTGGGGTGCGGGCTGCTGGGGTGTGGCTGCGTTCATGCCGTTACGTTCTCCCGGCCACGCCCGGGCAGCCAGCACCCTGTTCGACCGGCGGACCCGTTGTCCTGGTACTGCGAGGGCCACCCATACTGAGGCGTATGACGGGCGTGGAGCAGACCACTCGGACTCGGAGTGACCAGAACGGGAGCGGCGTTACCGGTGACGCGCGGCGGGCACTCGGGGACTTGCTGCGCGCCCGGCGCGCCCGCGTCGCGCCGGAGCATGTGGGACTCGCCGCTGGCATCGCGGGCGGGCGGCGCCGCCGGGTGCGCGGCCTGCGCCGCGAGGAGTTGGCCCAGCTCGCCGGGATCAGCGTGGACTACTACGTACGCCTGGAACAGGGCCGCGCCACGCAGCCGTCCCCCGAAGTCCTCGATGCGCTCGCCCG
Organism: Streptomyces sp. NPDC002851; assembly: GCF_053591935.1. Lineage (NCBI taxonomy): Bacteria > Bacillati > Actinomycetota > Actinomycetes > Kitasatosporales > Streptomycetaceae > Streptomyces > Streptomyces sp. NPDC002851. Next base: position 59,149 of record NZ_JBSFUT010000021.1, read on the forward strand.
CGCGCTCGGCCTCGACACGGCCGAGCGGCGGCATCTCGCCACACTGGCCTCGGCTCGCGGCGGCCCCGCGCCCCGGGCCCGGATCGGCGCCCCGCTGCAACGCATCCTCGACGGCATGGCGGGCCTCCCGGCCTTCGCGACGGACCATCGCCTCAACGTGGTGGCGTGGAACCGCCTCGGCGCCGCACTGATCGGCGCCCTGACCGCCCCGGACCGCAACAACGCCCGCTTCCTGTTCCTCGACCCCGCCGCCCGTGACCTGCACCCCGAGTGGGAGGACCGGGCGGTGGAGGCGGTAGGACAGCTACGGGTCGCCGCGGGTCGGTACCCCGACGACGCCGAACTGTCCTCCCTGATCACCGAACTGTCCGAGCAGAGTGGCGAGTTCCGCCGAATCTGGGAGAGTGGCGAGGTAGTGATGTGCGCGGCGGGCCGCAAGCGCCTCCGCCACCCGGAGGCCGGAGTCCTCACCCTGGACTACGAGACCCTGCACGTCCCGGCTGTCCCCGGCGAGACGGGCCTGATCCTGCACGTGTTCACGCCCGAGGAGAACGGCCCGGAGGCGGCCGCGCTGACCCGCCTGGCGGCCGCCGCCGCGTCCCCGTAGGCCCGCCTCAACTCCCGTATGGCCGACTGCGTCTGTGATGAAGGCAACGGTTGAAACCGATTCGGGCCTTCTCCCCTCTATGAGGGCGAGTGTTGGCACCACCGGGAGGTCCCATGTTTGCGCCACACGCCTGAAAAACTACACACAGTACTGAAACCATTGCTTTAGCCGTACGTATGTTCCTGTGCGCGAGGTCGGCTCGGTGTCACTCGGTGTCCCGGCCCGGCCGCGTCTCACGCAGGCGCAGCATTCGCAGTCGCGCGTGGAGAGGAGGGTCATGGTGAGACGCTGTCGCCCCTCCCGGCAGCAGGAGGAGAGACATCATGCGACCGTTCGCCTTGAATTACGCACGCCCGACCGTCCACCCGCCCGCTCCGGCTCCGTATGCCTATGACCCGGAACGGCAGTTGAACGTGCTGCCCGACGGGCGTCCGGCGATCAGTGATCGAGGGCTGTTGCTGGCAACCGGCTCGACCACCTCGACGGCCGGGTCCCAGACGCACTTCGACGACTGACGCCGCGCTCATGACGGTGCTCGTACTGACGTGTGCGGAGGATGTGACGGCGGACATGGTGGTGTCCGCCCTGGACGACGAGGGCGTACCGGTGGTGCGCCTGGACCCTGCCGACTTCCCCGGGCCTGTTGCCCTGTCGGCCGAGTATGTGAAGGGGGACTTTCACGGTCATCTGTCGGTCGGAGGCCGTGTGGTGAGCATGGGCGCGCTGCGGTCGGTCTGGGTGCGCAGGCCCGGTCGGCCGGGGGCGCACTCCGAGCAGCAGTCCGCCTGGCTCGCGACCGAGTCCGTGCAGGCGCTGTACGGGGCGTTGTACGGCACGGGCGCACGCTGGATGAATCACCCCGTGGCGGCCGCGCAGGCGCGGTGCAAGCCGTGGCAGCTACGCGTCGCGCATCGCAGCGAGTTCGCCGTGCCGCCCACGCTGATCACCACGTTTCCGCAGGTGGCACGGGATTTCGCGGCGCAGCACGGGGATATCGTGGTGAAGCCGGTCTCGGGGGCGCATCCGAGTGATCCGCCCCTGGCGCTGCCCACGACCCGGGTCGAACCGGACGCCGACTTCGCGGCGGTCGCTGCCGGGCCGACGCTGCTGCAGAAGCGCGTGCCCGCGCAGGCGGACATCCGGCTGACGTGTGTCGGGGACGAGATGTTCGCGGCGCGGAAGCCGTCCGATCCGGACGAGGTGGACGGACGTTTCGCCACGAACGGCGGCACTTGGGCGCCGACCGAGGTGCCTGCCCGGATCGCGCAGGCCGTACGTGCATACATGTCCCTGGCCCAACTCACCTACGGGGCCTTCGATTTCGCGGAGTCCGCCACCGACGGCACGTGGTGGTTTCTGGAGTGCAACCAGGGTGGGCAGTTCGGGTTCGTCCAGCTGGAGACGGGCCAGCCCATCGCGGAGGCGGTTGCGGCGTGGCTGGGCTCGCGGGCCCCTTAACCATGGGTTGTTGAGTAGGTGCACGGCGCGGCGAGATACATGGAGTCCGCGCCGCAGCCACCGATCCCTTACGTCGCGTGCCGCGAGCTACGCGGCGGGTTCGGTCGAGGTGCCGCGCAACTCCGCGACAAGACCCCGGACCCGGCTCCCATCGGACAACTGCCAGGCACCGGCAACGTGACCGCTCGCCCCTCGCGGCAGCTCGTCCGGGCCGGGCCGCAGCACCCGGTGCAGACGCAGCGTCGCGCCCCGCGCGGTGCGCAGCTCGGTGCCCTCGTCGCCTTCGGCAACGCTCGCCCCGGCGAGGTCCACGGAGCCGTGTCCCACGTAGGAGCGGGCGACCTCGCGGTCGAGGGCGTCGTTCTCACTCTGCGCCTGAGCCTGCGCCCTGCCCTCGATCAGGGCGATCAACTCGGCGGTGAGGACCGGGTCGTGAGGCCCGTCGTACACCCACCGCTTGCCGAGCACCCCGTGCTCCAACGTCCCCACGAGGGCCTGCTCGGCCCCTTCCAGCGGCGCGCCCCGGTACGTGAGCGGCACAAAGTAGCTGACCGCCCCGTCACCCTCGTCCGAGCCATCGGTGACCACCATGAACTCCATCCCGACCTCACCCTCCGGGTCGTCGAGCCGGAATCCGCCCGCCTTGGAGAGCTCCGGCACGGCCGAGCCGCCCCGGTACCACGGCCGGGACGGCAGCCAGTCGGTGAGGAGTTCGAGCTTGGTCGGCTTGAGGGTCGTGCGGTGGATGATGGACATACCCAACTCCCGTTACGTAACGCGCAAGTGCACCACGCACCTTGCCCATCCCACCCTGCCACCCCTCCCCACGAAGCCGATCACCGCTCCCCGAAGTCGGCCGCGTGGTCCTCGGCCCACTGGCGGAAGGTGCGCGCGGGGTTGCCGGTGAGGTCGGTGACCGTCGTGGTGATCTCCGGTTCGATCTCGGCGAGGGCGGCGAGGGTCTTCAGGAAGCGGGGGAACATCTGTGGCGGCACATGCGGGTACATGTCGGGCGTGACCTCGGACTCCGGGATCTCGTCGAAGGTCAGGTCGCGGCCGATCGCGGACCCGATGAGGTGCACCTGCTCCTCGGCCGTGAGCGCCTCGGGCCCGGTGATCCGGAGGGCGGCGCCGCTGTGCCCGTCGTCGACGAGCGCGCGTACCGCGACCGCCGCGAGGTCGGCCTCGTGGAGGGGTGCGGCGGCCGCCCGGGCGAACGCGTCGCGCACGGTGGTGGCGCCGGAGCGGATCTGCGGCGCCCACTGCAGGGCGTTGGTGGCGAAGGCGTTGGGCCGCAGGAAGGTCCGGTCGAGGCCGCTCTCCCGCACCAGCTTCTCCGCCCGGGCGTGTTCGACGTGGAGGGGGTGGTCGGCGTCGAGGGTCTCGTCGTCGTTGTTGATGATGCCGGACGAGAGCAGTACGACGCGTCGCACCCCGGCCTCGCGCGCCGCGTCCAGAACGGCGCCGGTGTGCTCGCCGGTCGCGGCGAGGTGCAGGAACAGCGCGTCCGTGGCGGTGAACAGCGCTGCCAGGGCGGCGCGTTGGGTGTAGTCGGCGAGGACCGGTTCGACCCCTTCGGCCGGGGCGACCCGCTGCGGGTCGCGGACCAGGGCGCGCACCGGGTGCCCTGCGGAGGCGAGTTGGGCGACGAGGTGGCGGCCGACGTTGCCGGTGGCGCCGGTTACTGCGATCACGGTGGCTCCTTGCGGTGCTTGCGCGCGTGCGATGTGCACACCGGCCGAGCGTAGGCAGGCGGCGCCAGGGCGCGGATCGGCGCTTGGGCGGAGCCCGGAGTAGTTCCTACGGCCTACGCCTACGACCTACGCCCGGGGCTCACGCCGCCTGGCCCGCGCGCCTGAGCGCCTCCTCCACCGCCTCCCACGTCGGCTCGGACGGGGTGAGCGGTTCCGTGCCGACGTCCAGGTCCTTGAAGCCGCTCGACGTCGACACGCAGACGACGGGTCCGTCCGCCGTGCCGCCCGCGGCGGTCCACTGCCGGTAGCCCGCGAGGCCCGCCACGGCGGAGAGTTCGGCCCAGACGCCCTGGCGGGCGAGGGCGTCGCGGGCGCGGGTGAGTTCCTCGTCGGTGACGAGCAGCGCGTCGCCGCCGCTGTCCCGGACGGCGCGTACGGCGCGGTGGCCACCGGCCGCGCAGTCGATGGCGTACGCCTTGGTGGCCCCGACCGGGACGACGGTCGCCGGAGCGTCGGTGCGCAGCGCGGCGGCGAGCGGGCCTCCGACGGCGGGCTCACAGCCGTACATGCGCGGCACGCGGTCGGTGACACCGAGGCGGTGCAGTTCGGCGAAGCCCTTCCAGATGCCGAAGAGCAGCTCGCCGTAGCCGACCGGGGCGAACACGGCGGCGGGGACACCGAGTTCGGCGTGCAGTTCGTACGCGATGGTCTTGTAACCCTCCGGGCCGAAGGCGTGGCCGGTGTGGGTGCGGGTGAGGTTGCTGACGTTGTGGTAGCCGAGGCGTTCGCAGACCGTCTCGAGCAGCGGCCAGCTCTTGTCGCGTGGTACGGCGAGCACGGCCGCGCCGTACGCCCGCAGGAACGACACGACGGCGGGCGGCGCCCCGGTCCCGGTGAGCACGACGCAGCCGAGCCCGGCGCGGGCGGCGTACGCGGCGGCCGACGCGCCGTGGTTCCCGGACGAGGCCACGGCGACGCCCTTGACGCCCATGTGCACGGCCGCGCTGACGGTGACCCGGTTGAGCCGGTCCTTATGGCTCCACGTGGGGTTACGGGACTCGTCCTTGATCCACACTCCGTCGCCGACGGGAACCAGGGCCGTACCGCCCTCCCCCAGGCCGGGGGCGGCGAGCGGCGGCAGCAGCGGCGCCCAGCGGTCCAGGCCGCCCCCGACCGGTCCGGCGGCCGGGGCGAACAGGTCGGTGGGGGCTGCGTCGTTGGCGTAGTAGGCGTAGTCGACCTCGGCCGGGTAGGCGAGCTCGGGCGTACTCGTCCGTGGGCAGCCGCGCAGCAACGAGGGCCACAGGGGGTAGCGCACCTCGGGGTCCCCCAACGAGCGCTGGGACCGGGCCAACGACGGTGCGGGAACGGCGGGTTCGGCGGAGGGTTCGACCATGGCGGGGATTCTACGAGGGGGATCCGCGCGGGACGGGCCCTAAATCGATGGTCGTGGCCCGTCCCCTCCGCGAGGATCCCCTCATGACAAACCGCACCACACCCACCACCCCCACCGGCCCCACCGGCTCCGGCGACTTCGAGCAGCTGGTCGCCGAGGGTGCCGCCGTGCCCACCGAGGGCTGGGACTTCTCCTGGTTCGAGGGGCGGGCCAGCGAGCAGCGGCCCTCCTGGGGCTACCAGCGCCGCATGGGCGAGCGCATGGCCCGCGCCGGGGCTGCGCTCGATATTCAGACGGGCGGTGGCGAGGTTCTCGCCGGTGTTCCGCGGCGTCCGCCGCTGTGCGTGGCCACCGAGGCCTGGCCGCCGAATGTCGCCAAGGCGACGGCGCTGCTCCATCCGCTCGGCACCGTTGTCGTCGCGGACCCGGAGGAGCCGCCGCTGCCGTTCGCGGACGGTGCCTTCGACCTGGTGGTGAGCCGGCACCCGGTGAAGCCGTACTTCACGGAGATCACCCGCGTCCTGTCCCCCGATGGCACGTACTTCGCCCAACACGTGGGCCCGGCCAGTTGTTTCGAGCTCGTCGAGTACTTCCTGGGGCCGCAGCCGGAGGAGCGGCGCAAGGCCCGCCACCCCGACCTCGAACGTGCCGAGGCGGAGCGGGCGGGCCTGGAGATCGTCGATCTGCGCTTGGAGCGGCTGCGGATGGAGTTCTACGACACCGCGGCCGTGGTGCACTTTCTGCGCAAGGTGATCTGGATGGTGCCCGGCTTCACCGTCGAGGCGTACGAGCCGCGGCTGCGGGCGCTGCACGAACAGATCCAGCGGGACGGCCTGTTCCTGACGCACAGCACCCGCGTCCTGATGGAGGCACGGAAGCCGGACTGAGACGGCGGGGCCTTCGGAGCCGTACCGATGGGAGCGCCTCGGCCGTATCGACGGCAGCGCCTAGAGCGTGTGCTCCAGCTCGCTACTCGCCGCCGCCCGCCCGCGTCGACACCGCGACGTAGTCCACGACCATCGGGTGCCCCGGCTCCGTCCCCGCCACCGGCGTGGCCTGTCCGGCGGCGCCGTCCGGGAAGGCGCCGCCCATCGCGACGTTGAGGAGCAGGAAGTAGCCCTCGTGGTCGGTCATGTTGGACCAGGTCTCGGCGGAGAAGCGGTCCTGGGACAGGGTGTGGAACTGCTCCCCGTCGACGTACCAGCGCAGTTGGTTGGGCGAGACCGAGCGGTCCCACTCGAACCGGTAGGTGTGGAAGCCGGACTGGCAGCTGGAGCCGGGGCAGGCGCGGCTGTTCCCGAGGCCCTGTGTCTCGTTGCAGTCGCCGCCCGGGTTGACGCCGCAGTGCAGGACGCCCCAGACGGAGTCGACGCCGTTGACGTTCTCCATGACGTCGAACTCGCCGATGGCGGGCCAGTTCTGGTAGTTGCCGCGGTACGGTCCGCCGAGCGCCCAGAACGCCGGCCAGTAGCCGAGCGCCTTGTCGCCGGTGATGTTCGGCATCTGGATGCGGGCCTCGATGGCGAGGACGCCGCCCTCGGGGGCCTTGAAGTCGGTGCGTTTGGTCTCGATCCGGGCCGAGGTCCACTTGCCGGAGCCGTCGCGCAGCGGCGTGATGCGGAGATTGCCCTCGCCGTCGAGGCTCAGGTTGTCGGGCGAGTCGGTGTACTCCTGGACTTCGCCGGTGCCCCAATTGGGCGGGCCGCCGGGGTAGTTGTGGCCTTTGTCGACCAGCCAGTTGTCGCTGGAGGGCGCGGATCCGGCGGCGCCTTCGAAGTCGTCCTGCCACTCGACCGTCCAGCCGGGCGCGGGCGGCGGTACGTCGCCCTGTGCGGTGCCGGGGACGAGCAGGGCGCCGACGGCCGCGGTGACCGCGAACGCGGAGGCGAGGACGGTACGGCGGCGGGTCCGGCGGATTCGGTGCCGGATTCTGGTCCTGGTACGCGTGCTGGGACGGGTGCTGCTCATCGAACACCTCCGTGGGGGGAAGAGGGTCATGGGAGCGCTCCCAGTGTTTTGTAGTTGAGGTGCCGGGCCGCGTCAATGGCCTGACACCGTCAACTTCTCGAAGGGATCCCGGAGTTCGGGAGCGCTTGTCCCGCTTATCCCCCTTGTCCCCCTACGGGGCGGCGGGCGCGCCGTCGCGGCAGGTCGGGTGGCCCCAACCGGCCGCCAGCTTGGCGATCTTCTCGCCCGCCTCGTACCGGGACTGGCAGTGGCCGCAGCGGCCGGGGAACTTGGCCTTGATCACGGGGCCCGAGCCGTCGCGGGGCGCGCGGCGGGCCGGGGCCTTGCGGGAGCGGGTCGCGCGCGGCTTGTCCTCCGTCTCGGGGCTCGGCCGCGGCACGTCGGTGGCGCCGTGCGAGGTACCGGCGGGCTCCTGGTCGGTGGCGGCGGTGCTGGCCGCGGCGTCGGCGATGGCGTTGAGCGGGTCGCCGTTCACCTGGTGGGCGAGGACGTGCTGGAACGTCACGTCGCGGCCTTCGAGCAGGCCGTCGATGCGGACGACCAGGTCCTTGTTGGCCACGGGCTTCTTCGACGCGGTCTGCCAGCCGTTGCGCTTCCAGCCCGCGATCCACTTGGTGACCGCGTTCATCGCGTACTGCGAGTCCATCCGGATCTCCAGCGGTACGGCCGGGTCCGTGGCCTCGAGGAGTTCGGCGAGCGCGGTCAGTTCGGCCACGTTGTTCGTGTTCCGGCCGAGCGGGCCCGCCTCCCAGCGCTGCGGGGTGCCCGCGGCGTCGGCGAGCACCCAGGCCCAGCCCGCGGGCCCGGGATTGATCTTGGCGGCACCGTCGCAGGCCGCGATCATGCGTTCAGACATCCCTCGATCATGCCAGGCCCGCGAGGCCGGTCGAGCACCTCGGACACCAGGCGCATCAGCAGGCGCATCAGGCAGTCATCTCGGGCACTTCAGATTCCTCGCGGATCGGTCGAGAGCGGACCGGTCGAGGGCGGATCGCTCGGGACCCGACATGCGGCAGGGCGCGTCCGGGGGTGTACGCGTTCCTGCCGTTGGGGTTCGCTGAAGGGCCCGACGTACCATACGGACAGGCGGACAGTTCAGCCGAGGCGAGCGGTCGGCTCAGGTCAGGCGGCCGTCGCCGCCGCCCGTTCCCGGCGCACCAACCGGCAGTCCGCGCCTCGAGACAGGTGGCTGACCATGACAGCGATCCGTCCTCCGCTCAAGCCGCCCGGGGTTCCGGGTGTACTCGGCTTCGGCCTGTTCGTGGCGTTCGCTTGCGCGGTGCCGTTCCTGTTCGGCGCGATGTTCGGCCATCCATGGCTGGTCGCGGCGAGCACCTTCGTGGCGGCCGCACTGGTGGTCGCGGCCGTGAGCCTGCACGCCCGGCGCCCCCACGACGACACGTGGCCGCTGCACGAACGGGAGCACGGGCAGGAGCGGGAACAGGAACGGTAGGACACCGCGAAGGCGGCTTTCGGTCCTGCCCCTGCCCCTGTTCCGGCTCCGAGCGATCGGCTCCCGGCAGGGGTGGGCTTATTCGCCGGTGGGCGCGGAGCTCGTGACGCCCCAGCGGAGCGCCTGCTCGACCTCGCGCTGGGTCTCCTCGGCCGTCTCGCGCACCTCCGTCGGAACGTCACCGCGCTCCTCGACGAGCTGGGCGTAGATGGGTGCGTCTGTGGTGTCGATCGCGCTCATGTCTGTGTACCTCTCCCCCGATGGTGTGCGTGTCCCCGCTGCTTCAGGTCAGCGGACGGTGGACGAGTGTACGCGGCGCGTGTCCACGTCAGCTGCTGGATTCCACCCATCAAGCCGCGCACGGCGGGACATAACCGGACGAGCTTGGCGCACGTCAGCAAGGTGATCCCTGGCACACCGCGCGCACCACCGGCCACACCGCTGCTCGCACCACTGGCCACACCACTGGCCGCCGCTGGTCGCACCGCTCGCCGTGCCGTTGCCCCGGGGCCGCCCTAGCGTGGCGCTGTGGATCACACCCCGTCCGCCGCGTACCGCAATCTGGTCCTGGCCACCGTCGGCTTCACGCTGACCTTCTGGGCCTGGGACCTGATCGCGCCGCTCGGCAGTGCCTATAACGACCGGCTCGGTCTCTCCTCCTTCCAGCAGTCGCTCCTGGTCGCGGTGCCCGTGATCGTGGGGTCGCTCGGCCGGATCCCGGTCGGGGCGCTCACCGACCGGTACGGCGCCCGGCTGATGTTCCCGCTGGTGGCGGCATTCACGATCGTGCCGGTGCTCCTGATGATCCCGGCGGGCGACTCGTACCCGGCGCTGCTCGCGGTGGGGTTTCTGCTCGGCCTCGGCGGTACGACGTTCGCGATCGGTGTGCCGCTGGTCAACTCGTGGTTCCCGCCTGCCAGAAGGGGCTTCGCGATCGGTGTCTTCGGCATGGGTACGGGCGGGGTCGCGCTCTCCGGCTACTTCACGCCGCGGATCGCCAAGCACGGCCAGGACCTGCCGTTCTACGTCGTGGCCGCGGCGCTCGCCGTATTCGCGCTGCTCGCGGTGGTGCTGATCCGGGACCGGCCGGACCGTCCGGTGCCGACCGCGTCGCTGGCCTCGCGGCTCGGCGCGGCGGGGCGGCTGCGGGTGACGTGGGAGCTGTCCGCGCTGTACGCGGTCGGATTCGGCGGGGTCGTCGCGTTCGGCGTCTATCTGCCGACGTATCTCAAGACCTGGTACGAGCTGTCGCCGACCGACGCCGGGACGAGGGCGGCCGGGTTCGCCCTGGTCACCGTGGTCGCCCGGCCGGTCGGCGGCTGGCTCTCGGACCGGATCCACCCGGCGACGGTCACCTCGGGTGCCTTGGTGCTCGTGGCGCTGCTCGCCGTGGCCCAGGCGTTCGACCCGGCGCTCGCGCCGATCGGCACCATCTGTTTCCTGGGCATGGCGGCCGGGCTCGGAGCCGCGAGCGGCAGCGTGTTCGCGATGGTGGCGCAGGTGACGCCGGAGCGGCAGGTGGGGTCCGTGACCGGGATCGTGGGCGCGGTCGGCGGCCTGGGCGGCTTTGTGCCGCCGCTGGTGATGGGCGCGATCTACAGCGCGAAGGACTCGTACGCGATCGGCTTCATGCTCCTGTCGGACCTGGCGCTCGCGGGCTGCGTGTACGCGTTCGGCCGGATGCGCACGGCGGGGCGGGCGGAGAGCGGCCGAGCCGGGGCCGAGGCCCCGAGCGGCTGACCTTCCGTGGCTCACGCCCGGTACGTCTCCGCTCCGGCGAGCCAGGTGCGCCGTACCCGGATGTGCCGGATGCGCTGCGGGTCGGTCCGGCGCGGGTCGGCCGACAGCCACACCAGGTCGGCGGGGGCTCCCGGGGCGACCTTGCCGCGGTCGTCGGCGAAGGCCTGGTGGGCGACGCCGCTGGTGTACGCGTCCAGGGCCTGCTCCACCGTCAGCCGTTGGTGCGGCAGCCAGCCTTGTGCCGGTTCCCCGTCGAACGTCCGCCGGGTCACGGCGACTTGGGTGCCCTCCAACGGCAGGTGGGAGCTGACCGGCCAGTCGCTGCCGAAGGACAGCCGGGCGCCGCCGCGCGCCAGGTCGCCCATGGGGTACTGAAGCGCGGTGCGTCGCTCACCGAGCCGCGGTATGGACAGCTCGGTCTGGAGCGGGTCGGGCTGCGCCCACAGCGGTTCGAAGTTGGCGATGACGCCGAGCTGCGCGAAGCGCGGCAGGTCCGCGGGGTCCACCACCTGCACGTGGGTGATCACCGGGCGGCGGTCCCACGTGGGGTTGCCGCCGACCGCCGCTTCGACGGCGTCCAGGGCGGCGCGGACACCGGCGTCGCCGATCGCGTGAATGTGCACCTGGAAGCCGTCGGCGTCGAAGGCCCGTACGGCCTCGGCCAGCGCGGTCGGCTCCCACACGGGCATGCCGCAGCTGTGCGGTGCGTCGCAGTACGGCTCCAGCATCGCCGCCGTACCGCCTTCGATGACGCCATCGCTGAAGAACTTCACCGTACGGGCGGTCAACAGGCCGCCGGCACCGCCGCCTTGGGCCGCGCGCTCGCGTTCCTCGGCCTCGATGAGCCTCCGCACCCGCGAGAAGGCGGGGCGCTGCGCACGCCACCGGTCCGGGTCCGCGCGCTGCGCGAGGTTGACGCGCATCTTCAGGGCTCCGCGCCGCGCGGCCTCGCGGTAGGCGGCGACCATCTCCGGCTCGACCCAGGCGTCCTGCACCCAGGTGAGACCCGCGCGGGCGTACGTCTCCCCCGCCACCCGCAGCGCCTCGACGAGTTCGTCGACGGAGCGCCCGGGCACCCGGTCGAGGACCAGGTCGCAGGCGTGCCACTCGCGCAGGGTGCCCATCGGGGAGCCGTCGTCGCGGCGCACGATCCACCCCAGGCGCGGGTCCGGGGTCGTATCGGTGACCTTGGCCCGGCGCAGCGCCTCGCTGTTGCACCAGACCGTGTGGTAGTCGAACGCGCGCAGCACGACCGGCCGGTCCGGTACGGCGGCGTCCAGCCAGCGGGCGTCGAACGCGCCGTCGGGTGCGAGCGAAGGGTCGTACGAGGCGCCGACGATCCAGGTCTCCTCCGGGTGCCGGGCCGCCCAGCTGCCGACCTCGGCGACGATGGCCTCGACGGAGGTCTTGTCCTTGATGCGGGGGCCGAAGTGTTCGAGTCCGCCGAAGAGGGGATGGGCGTGGCCGTCGCCGAAGGCGGCCATGAGCAGGCCGTCCCCGAGCTCCACGACGTCGTCGGCGGTGGCGGTGAGGCGCTCGGCCGCGGCGCCGAGTGCGTGGACGCGGCCGTCGCGTACGGCGACCGCCGTGGCGTCGCCGTGTTCCGCCGTGCCGGTACGGACGGTTCCGCGGATGACCAGTGTGCGGGACACGGTTGTCTCGTCCTCCCAGGGGTGGTTGGTCGGCCAGTGGTGGTGGGTCGGCCGGGTGAAGGGCCTGCCGTCAGGCGCGTTCGGCGTCGACGGTGGTCAGTGCCGCGTACGTCTGTGGGGAGCCGCGCCGGATCCGGAGCGCGACGGCCACACCCGCGACGAAGACGAGGGGCAGGGGTGCGAGCAGGGCGATATTGACGCCGGTGGGGGCGCCGGTGAGCAGGTCGAAGTGGGCGCAGACCAGGCAGATGAGCGTGGTGAGGCCCGCGCAGGCGACGAGCGGGGCGACCACGACGCGCCAGACGGAAAGCCCGCGCCGGTCGCCCCGGAAGAAGCCGTATACGGCGAACGCGGTGACGGCCTGAAGGAGCATGATGCCGAGGATGCCGGTGCCGTTGGTCCACAGGAACGTCACCGCGTACGGGTCCACGCCGCTCACCACCGTCACCAGGACCGTGACGAGGCCGATGGCCGACTGGGCGAGGACCGCGGGGGCGGGCGAGCGGTGCCGGGCGCCCACCGTGCCGAGGCGGCGCGGGAGCAGGCCCTCGCGGCCGAGTGCGTAGAAGTAGCGGGTGGCGCCGTTGTGGAACGCGAGCGTGGCCGCGAAGGCGCTGGTGATGATCAGCAGGTGCATGGCGTCCGCGGCCCAGGCCCCGGCGAAGCGTGCGGTGGCGTCGAAGACCATGTCCGAGCCGCCCTCGCCGCCTGCGACCGCCTGGGCGCGGTCGGAACCGTAGGCGTTGATGATCGTCCACACGGTGAAGGTGTAGAAGAGCGCGAGGAAGCCGACGGCGATATAGGTGGCGCGCGGCACGGTCCGTTCCGGCTGCCGCGCCTCCTCGGCGTAGATGGCGGTCGCCTCGAATCCGATGAACGCGCCGATGGCGAGGACGAACATCCCACCCACGCCGTCGCCCACCAGCTGCGCGGGCGAGAGCGTGCCGAGGTCCGGGCCCTGGGGTCCGCCGCCGTGCGCGAACACGCCCGCCTCGAAGACGAGGAGCACGAGGACTTCGAGGAGCAGCGCCACGCCGAGCACCTTCGCGCTGAGGGTGACCTTGAGGTAGCCGAGCACGCCGATCGCCACGAGACCGGCGAGTGCCCACACCCACCACGGGACGGTCGTGCCGGTCAGATCGCGGAATCCGGACTCCGTGAACATCCGAAGCCGACGAGGAGTCCGATCTCGATGGCGTTGTACGCGAGCAGGGCGACGTACGCCGAACCGACGCCCGCCGCACGGCCGATGCCCCGGCCGATGTAGGCGTAGAAGGCGCCCGCGTTGCGCACGTACCGGCTCATGGCGGTGAAGCCCGCGGCGAAGACGATGAGCAGGAGCCCGGAGATCAGATAGCCGAGGGGGGCCGCCGGGCCCGCCATGGCGATGGCGAGCGGGGCGACCCCGGCCATGACGGTGAGCGGTGCCGCCGCCGCGACGACGAAGAAGACGAGGTCGCCGGTGCCGATGGCACCGTGTTCGAGGGATGCGGCGGGCCGCTGCGGGGAGGCGGTGCGGGCAGTGCCCGCCATGCTCGGGTTCGGGTTCGAGTTCGCCGACAGAGGCATGGACGCGCTTCCTTCCGCTTCACGATTCCGTACCGTCGACTCGGTTGCCGCCTCCCGAGGGCTGCGCCCCCGGACGCCCTCCAGCCCTGCCCTACCCTGCTCGCGGTACCTCCCCTGTCTCCCCCGCCCCACCACTCCGTACCCCTACGCAGCCGTCTCGCCCGCCCGTCAGCTCGGCCCGCTGGACGTCAGCAGATCGTGCCGGGTGCCGCCGCCGTGGCCCTCAGCAGATCGCGCACCAGGTCGATGGCCAAGTCGTCGATATTTTCCGGCTTTCGGAAACGCAGGCAGCCCTTGCCCATGTCCTGTCCGGCCAGGCGCTCAGCGAAGGCTTTCCGGACATCGCTGCGCATCAGATAGAAGGAGACGTACTGCTTCTGGCTCGCGAAGGCGATCTCGACCACGCCGTCCCGGGCGTAGGCGGGCATGCCGTACGCCATGATCTCGTCGAACCCCGTGAGTTCCGCGCGGCACAGCTCCCGCAGCCGGGCCAGGACGTCCCTGCGCTCCTGCGGCAGTCCGGCGAGATATCCGTCGACGTCCTGCGCCTTGCTCTGGACCATGCGGTGAGCCTAGGCCGTTTCCCCGGGCTCCGCGTCACGTGCCCTCCCCGAGCCGCAACCCCGGGGGTCGGGCCGGGGCCGGGCCGAGGGTGGTGGTGCCGGGGGCGGCGCGGTGGCCGAGGCCGGTGCGGTAGGCGTCGAGTGCGGCCTCGGTGCGGCCCGTACGGCGCAGGAGGTCGCCGAGGAGGCGGCAGATGTCGGCGAGGTCGCCCGCCGCCCCGGCCTGTTCGAGGAGGGACAGCGCTCGGGTGTAGTGCTCTTCGGCGGTCTCGGTGGCGTCGGTCTCTTCGGCGATCAGGCCGAGGAGGCGGTGGGCGCCGCCCGCGTGCACGGCGCCGCGCTCCGGGTTGAGGCCGCCGAGGAGGCGGTGCAGAAGCTCCTCGGCCTCGTCGGTCCGGCCGCGGCGGCGCAGCACATCGGCCAGCTCCACCTCGACCTGCGTGGTGTAGAGGGCGGCGCGTTTGGACGCCAGCATGGCGTGGGCGGTGCGCAGTTCGGCCTCGGCGCGGTCCAGGTCGCCGTTCTGGGCGTGGACGTATCCGCGCATCCAGTGGCAGTGGGCGAGTTCGGTGCGGATCTGGAGTTGTTGGTAGAGCTCGGCGGCCTTGGCGAGGGAGGCGTCGGCCTCGGCGGCGCGGCCTTCGGTGATGAGGGTGCGGGCCACCGAGCGGTGCAGGGACGCGATCAGGGCGGGGTCGGTGACCTGGGGGGCCAGGGCGAGGGCGAGTTCGGCGGTCTGGGCGGCGCGGGCGTGGGCGCCCATGTCCATGTACGGGGCGATGACGGCGCTGTAGAGGAGGAGCAGGGCGTCCGGGTCGTGCAGGCCCGCGGCGTCCAGTTCGTCGAGGGTGGACTCAAGGAGGTAGCAGGCGTAGCGGAGTTCGCCCGCCAGGTAGTGGGCGACGGCGCGGCCGCGTACCGCCCGGGCGCGCTGGGCCGGGGGCACTTCGGGCGCGTGCTCGGCGAGGTGTCGCTCGGCGGCCTCGAAGCGGGTGCGGGCCCGGTCGAGTTCACCGGTTTCCAGGGCGCACTGGCCGAGGCCGATCAGCGCGGTGGCCCGCTCGGCGTGCAGGCCGTGCTCTTCGGCCTCGGCGAGCAGTCGTTGGTACGCGGCCGCCGCGTCGCAGGCGTCCCCGGTCGCCAGGATGCGCTGGGCGTCGGCCAGGCGCAGGCGCAGGTCGGTGGCGAGGTGGGCGGGGCGCCCGGTGGCGAGTTCGTCGTACGACACACCGAGCTTCTCGGCGAGGTGGCGCAGGGCCGGTTCGGAGGGCTTGACCCTTCCGGCCTCGAGGGTGGAGATGTAAGCGGGTGTGTAGGCGGGTTCGGCGACCTGCCGCTGTGTCAGGCCGCGCCGGGTGCGGAGCTGTTTGACGCGTCGGCCGAGTTCCGTGAGAGGCGGCGTCGCAGGACGAGCCCCGTCGTCGTCGAGGCGGCGTACTCCGCTCTTACCTCTGGAACCGGCCCCGCTCGTACTCCCGTGCCCACTGCTGTCGGCTGTCGTCATCCGGCGCCCCCTTCCCCGTACAGAATCGTTCCCTCGTTGTCCGGTAACGACTCTTGTCCGTCACGCCCCGCACGCTTACCTTAAGTCGCCGACTTAAGTTGAGTTAACCCCCCGTTTGCATACGGTAGTTGGAGGACGAGATCGTGCAGCTGCTCAAGCCCGGGGCCCTGGCGGCGACCGGCCTCGCCCTCGCCGCCCTCCTTGCCGCCACGGCCGACGGCGCCGTGGCCGACCCCGCCCCCTCGACCGACGGGCCGACGGTCGAGGCGGAGTACTTCCCGCACCCCGAAGGCACCGGCCGCACCACGCGCGTACCGGTCAACTCACCCCCTCAGCTGGTCTCTTCGCGCGATGACCTCTCCGCGCGGGAGGCGGCCGGTGACGGTGACGTCACCCCGATCGCCGAGACCGGACCCAGCGCCGACCGGCTCGACGTGACGATCATCGGGGACGGCTATACGGCCGCCGAGGAGCGCGACTTCCTCGCCGACGCCAAGGCCAAGTGGGCGGACGTCACGGGCATCGAGCCGTACCGGAGCTACACCGGTCTGTTCAACGTGTGGGCCGTGAGCGCCGCCTCCGCGGAGTCCGGCGTCTCCGGCGACCCGGATTCCTCCGTCGTGCGGAACACCGCGCTCGGCTCGTACTTCTGGTGCGACGACATCGAGCGGCTGCTCTGCGCCGACCTCGACAAGGTCAAGTCGTACGCGGACAAGGCGCCGGAGACGGACCTGGTCGTCGTGGTGGCCAACTCCACGAAGTACGGCGGCGCGGGCTACTCGGGTCTCGACGGGGACTACGGCTTCGCCGGGGTCTCCACGCTGTCCTCCGACAACGACCGCTCGAGCCTGATCGCCGCCCACGAGATCGGCCACTCCATCGGCCTGCTCGCCGACGAGTACACGTATGACGACTACGGCACCTATGACGGCCCGGAGCGCCCCGCGCCCAACGTGTCGATCCATGACGCCGAGCAGCTGGCCGCGCGGAAGACCAAGTGGTATCGGTGGCTCGGCGAGAACGATCCGTCCGGCGGCACCGTCGGCGCGTACGAGGGCGGTGACTACTACCCGCGCGGCATCCGGCGCCCCACCGAGTCGTCGCTGATGCGCACCCTGGCCGCCACCGAGTTCAACCTGCCCGGCCGCGAGGCCCTGATCGAGGGCTTCTACCGGTACGCCAAGCCCCTCACCGCCGAGACCGACACGGGCGAGCCGGTCGAGCGGGACACCAAGCTCGCCGTCCGCCTCGCCGAGCTGCCCCCCGGCCTCTCCCGCCTCCACCTGCGCTGGTACGTCGACGGCCGCGAGGCGCGGCAGGTGCGCGGCGACACCCGCGTGGTGCCCCGCGACCTCGGCGTACCGGCGGACGGGCGGTCCCACACCGTCACAGCCAGGACGGTGGACAGCACCGGCTCCCTGCGCGCGCCCGAGGCCCGGGCAGCAGCGGTCTCGGCGGTGACGTGGACGGTGCGGGTCCAGGGCCTGTCCGGGAGTTCCTTCCCCTCACCCGCCCCTTCCCGAAACTGGGGGCGAAGCCCCCAGCCCCCCACCACCGGGGCTTCGCCCCAGACCCCCTTTGCGGGCTTCGCCCGCTGACCCCGCCGGAGGCTTCGCCCCCTGGACCCCAGGGGTCTGGGGCGGAGCCCCAGTTGTGGGAAGGGGCGGGTAGGGGAAAGGGCCCGCCGCAGGCGCCGAGATCCGCCGGACACGCCCTGACGCCCGTGCGTGATCAGTGGTGGGTCAGGACAAGCTTCCGCTCGCTGTCCTCCTGATCCGCCGCCTCCTCCGGGTCCGGCTTGCGGATCAGGAGGGAGGAGACGACGCCGATGGCGAGGAAGGCGAGTGAGGCGTACATGGCGTTCTGGTAGCCGGCCTCCGTGACGCCCTGGGCATTGCTGCCCGCTGTCATCATCGCGGAGGCCACGGCGATGCCGAGGGAGACTCCGATGCCGAAGCAGGCGCCGTTGAGGCCGGAGAGCGAACCGGGCTTGTCCTTCGGCGAGGTGGACACGGCCAGGCCGTTGAGGCCGGTGAGCATGAACCCGCCGTACGTGACGCCGAGCAGGGCGAGGGCCGCGACCATCACGACCATGTCGTGCAGGAAGAACGCGGCGAACACGAAGATCACGAAGTTGGCCATGGCGCCCGCCACGACGACGGTGCGCCAGCCGATCCGCGGCCCGAGCCGCCCGGTGAGCGGCGCCGAGACCACGCCGATCAGCTGGATCGGGGTGAGCAGCAGCGTGGCGCACAGGACCGCGCTCATGCCGAGGCCGACGCCGCCGTCCTGGGCGAACACCGGGATGGTCATGGCGATGGCGCTGAACACACCGGCCAGGGTGCAGACGGTGGTGAGGAGCAGCGGCCAGGCGCGGCGCGAGGCGAGCAGCTCGATGTCGATGACCGGGTCCTCGGCGGAGCGCTGCGAGAGGACGAAGAAGACCATCGCGAGCAGGCCGCCGCCGAGGAAGGCGAGGGACGTCGGTGAGCTCCAGCCCCAGGTGCCGCCCTGGGAGAGGCCGACCAGGATGCCGGTGAGGCCGAGGGAGAGCGCGATGATGCCGCGGGTGTCGAAGCGCCCGTGCGGGTTGCTGGCCTCGACCTGCGGCACCGACTTCTTCACGAGGATCAGTCCGGCGACGCCGATGAGCAGCGAGAAGACGAAGATGCCGCGGAAGCCGATGGTGTCGGCGATGTGACCGCCCGCGATGGCGTCGACCCCGGCGAGGCCGCCGTTGACGGCGGTGATGATGCCCGCGGCGCGGCCGAAGCCGGCCGGTGTGAGCAGCTGGTTCAGGGTGAGGAAGGAGAGCGTGAACATCGCCGCCGAGGCGCCCTGGAGGATGCGGCCCGCGATGAAGAGCTCGATGTTCGGCGCCAGGATGCACAGCACGTTGCCGACGAGCAGGATCCAGGCACAGAAGATCATGATCTGCTTGCGGCCGAGCTTGTCGCTGAGCCGGGCGAGGGTGACCTGGCCGACGGCGGCCATCAGGAAGAACAGCGTCTGCGAGAGGCCCGCGAGCGCGGTCGTGGTGCCGAGCCGGTCGATGACGTCGGGCAGTGCGGGGCTGAGCATCGTCGCGTTGATCTGGTAGCCGAGAACGGCGAGCACCATGGCGAACAACATGCCGCCACGGCCGGTCAGATCGGACGTCTGCGGCCGGGAGCGGGAACCACTCCGGCCGAGCGAGAAGGACATGCTGGCCCCTTTGCCTTGAATGTCATGCCGGGATTCACGGTCCTGTCATCCGGGTGACA
Organism: Streptomyces sp. NPDC002851; assembly: GCF_053591935.1. Lineage (NCBI taxonomy): Bacteria > Bacillati > Actinomycetota > Actinomycetes > Kitasatosporales > Streptomycetaceae > Streptomyces > Streptomyces sp. NPDC002851. Next base: position 78,016 of record NZ_JBSFUT010000021.1, read on the forward strand.
CGCAGCAGTCGGCCGCTGCTGTCAGACAAGACCGTTCCGACAGATTGGGTCTACGGGCGTAGACAGTCAAGGCATTGGTGGCCTGAATCACATCGCCCGGGGATCGGCGCGGGCCCAGTACCTGCGGCTATTGCCCGGACCCTCGCCGGGCGCATACCTTCACGGGGCCTGTCGAGATGTGCGACAGGGCAACCTACGGAGGGGTTGGGCATGGAAGTCAGCGGTGAGCGGCGCAGACCGGTCGTCACGCTCTACGAGCGCATCGCCGACGCCATCCACGGCGGCACGTACCCGCCCGGCTCGACCCTGCCGTCCGAGCCGAAGCTCGCCGCCGAGCTGGGTGTGAGCCGCCCCGCGCTGCGCGAGGCGCTGCTGCTGCTCCAGGAGGACGGCCTGCTCACGGTCCGCCGCGGCGTGGGGCGCACCGTCAACGACAGCCCGCCGCGGCGCGGTTTCGAGCGTGTACGCCCGCTCGAGGAGCTGCTCTCGGGCGGCGCCGCGCTGCGCGTACAGCCGCTGCTCCGCCAGCTCGAGGAGCCCACCGACTTCACCGCCCAGCATCTGCACGCACCGGCCCGCGCCGAGCTGCTGTTCTGGGAGTCGCTGCTCACCCTGGGCGGTACGGCGGCGGCGCTCACCCAGGAGTGGGCGGCGGCCGAGGACATCCTGCGCAGGCGCCACCCCGCGTTCGCCGAGGCGCTGCGGGACACCCCCGCGAACGCCCCGCGATCGATGCTCGCCGCGCTCGCGGACGCGGGCCGGAGCGCGCCGCTCACCGCGCACAGCGCCGTGACCGCGACCCTGCTCGGCAAGCGCCGCGGCCAGCAGCTCGGCCGCCATGCGGACACTCCGGCGGTCCTGGTCACCCAGGTGGTGAGCGTCGAGGGCACCCCGATCGTGGCGGCCAAGCACATGCTCCCGCCGGGGGCCCCGGCCCTGCCGGTGCTGCAGGTGGGCTGAGGGGGACGCGCCGGGGGGGGGAGCCCGGGCCGGAACGTTCACGAAGGGGACCGCCGCCACAGAAAGCGGAATGCTGCCTTACACTCCCTCCGCATGTACTTGTCTGACAACACCCCCACCGCTTCCGGCACGCCCACCGCGCCCGCACGCCCCACCGTCTCCGAGTGGATCCGCCGGTCCCCCAAGGTCGTCCTGCACGACCACCTGGACGGTGGCCTGCGCCCCGCCACCATCGTCGAACTCGCCCGCCAGACCGGGTACTCGGGCCTGCCCACCGAGGACCCGGCCGAGCTGGCCGTCTGGTTCCGGGACGCCGCCGACTCCGGTTCCCTGGAGCGCTACCTCGAGACCTTCGCGCACACCTGCGCCGTGATGCAGACCCGCGAGGCCCTGTTCCGGGTCGCCGCGGAGTGCGTCGAGGACCTGGCCGCGGACGGCGTCGTGTACGGCGAGGTGCGGTACGCCCCCGAGCAGCACCAGGAGCGCGGGCTCACCCTCGACGAGGTGGTCCGGGCCGTGAACGAGGGATTCCGCGAGGGCGAGCGGCTCGCGGGCGGCACCATCACGGTGCGGGCGCTGCTCACCGGCATGCGGCACTCGGACCGTTCGCTCGAGATAGCCGAGCTGACGGTCGCGCACCGCGGCAGCGGGGTGGCCGGGTTCGACATCGCGGGCGGCGAGATCGGCAACCCGCCGGCCCGCCACCTGCCCGCCTTCCAGCACCTCAAGCAGGAGAACTGCCACTTCACGATCCACGCGGGCGAGGCGGTCGGCGCCGAGTCCGTGCACGAGGCCGTGCAGGTCTGCGGCGCCGAGCGGATCGGCCACGGGGTGCGGATCACCGACGACATCACCGTGGAGTCCGACGGCACCGTGCGGCTCGGGCACCTGGCGGCGTACGTCCGTGACAACCGCATCGCGCTTGAGGTCTGCCCGACCTCCAACCTTCAGACGGGCGCGGCGGTTTCGTATGAGAAGCACCCCGTGGACCTGCTGCGCGAGCTGGGCTTCCGGATCACGCTCAACACCGACAACCGGCTGGTGTCGGGCACCACGATGAGCGAGGAGTTCCAGCACCTGGCGGACACGTTCGGCTACGGCCCGGAGGTCTTCGAGGAGTTCACGCGCGCCGCCGCCGAGGCCGCGTTCCTGCCGCTTCCGGAGCGCGAGCGCCTGATCACCGAGACGATCCGGCCCGGGTACGCGGCCCTCGCCCAGGGCTGAGCCCAGCGCCTCGGCCGCGCAACCCGCCCATCGGGCTCAGGCCTTGCCGAACGGCCCACCGTCCCCGAAGACGTGCTCGGCGAAGCGCTCGCCGATGCGGCGGTGGGCGGCGGGGCTCGGGTGGACGTCGTCGGGCAGCGGCAGCTCGGCGAAGTCGGCCTCGCCGTAGAGCGTGCGGCCGTCGAGGTAGTGCAGGTGGGGGTCCTCGGCGGCGCGCTGCTCGACGATGCGGGCGAGCTCGGCGCGCACGCGCGTGAGCGTCAGACGCGTGGGGTCGGCCGGGTCGCCCAGGGGCCGGAAGCCGAGCTTCCCGTCGCTGAGGTCCGGTGCGAGCGGTCCGGGGGTGTCCTCCTGTACGGGGCACAGGACGGACGAGACCACGAGGAGCGGCGCCGTGGGGTGCCCTTCGCGGAGGGTGTCGAGGAAGCCGTGCACGGCCGGGGCGAAGGCGCGCAGCCGCATCAGGTCCGCGTTGACCAGATTGATACCGATCTTGACGCTGATCAGGTCGGCGGGGGTGTCGCGCATGGCGCGGGCCACGAACGGGTCGAGCAGCGCGTTGCCCCCGAACCCCAGATTGATCAGCTCCACGCCCGCCGTGGTGGCGGCGAGCACCGGCCAGATCCCGGTCGGATGCTCGGCGTTGGAGCCATGGCTGATCGAGCTGCCGTGGTGCAGCCACACCCGGCGGCCGTCGGCGGGCGTGGCCGCCACGGGGGCGTCGGTGCGCAGGGCGACGATTTCGGTCGCCTCGTTGTGGGGCAGCCAGATCTCGATGTCCTTTTCGCCCGCGGGCAGTTCGGCGAACCGGGCGGTGCCGGGCGGGCCCGGTGTGACGGTGGCGGTCTGGGTGGCCATGTCGACGGTCTCGACGTTGCCGCCCGGCACCCGGGCCTGACCGGCCGGACGGCCGTCGACGACCAGGTCGTACACGCCGTCCGGGGGCGACGCGACTCCCGGATAGACCCGCTTCGTGGGGACGGTGTCCAATTCGACGGCGGTGGCGCGGGTCCGGAAGGCGAGCCGTACGCCCGAGGGCTGGGCCTCGGCCCGGGCCAGAGCCTCATCGGGAAACTGCCGCCGCACCCATGCGGGCAGCCGGTGCGGTACGAGGCCGCGCGCGGTGCGCTCCACGGCGAGCGCGCCGCGCAAGAGGTCGGGCTCGACGGCGGTGACGATCCAGTCGCCGTCGCCGGGATTCTCGGGCGTGGTGGCGGTGTCGGGGCCCTGGTGCGGCGGCTCGGGCACATCGTTGAGCTGGGAGTTCATGCCTCCACCCTGTCAAACGGCGGCCCGGTCCGCTCGGTCATTTCCGTCGGCCCGGCCCTGCCCGACACACCCTGAACGCTGGTTGACGGTGCATCATGTCGCCCGCAAATCAGTTCTGTTACCCACGGTCGACAGTCTTGTGTGATTCCTATGGATCAGCCAATCTTTGCCCCGTCGACCGGGCCCCACCCCGGGCCCCGGCGCACCATCGATGAGGAGGATCCCTCGGATGGCACTGCAAAGGTCTACGCGGCGAAGATATTCCGGCATAGGCGGCCTGGCTGTCGCGGCGCTCACGCTCGGCGTCGTTTCCGCACCGCCCGCGGGCGCCGCGGACGCGCGGGTGGGCACGATCGAGAACGCCGGGGCACCAGGAGCGGTCGCGGACAGCTACATCGTGACGCTGAACGAGGATGCCCCGAAGGCGAGTTCGGCGCAGGGCAAGGCGCTGGCGAAGAAGTACGGCGCCGACATCGAGCGGACGTACCGCTCGGCACTCAACGGCTATGCGGTCGAGGCGAGCGAGGCCGAGGCGAAACGCTTCGCGGCGGACCCGGCGGTCGACTCCGTCGTCCAGAACCGCACTTTCAAGGTCTCCGCCACCCAGAACAACCCGCCGTCCTGGGGCCTGGACCGGATCGACCAGAAGAACCTGCCGCTCGACAGCAAGTACACCTACCCGGACAGTGCGGGCCAGGGCGTCACGGTCTACGTCATCGATACCGGCGTACGCATCAGCCACACGGACTTCGGCGGCCGTGCCTCGTACGGCTATGACGCCGTCGACAACGACAACACCGCGCAGGACGGCCACGGCCACGGCACTCACGTGGCAGGCACGGTCGCGGGCACGGCGCACGGCGTCGCGAAGAAGGCGAAGATCGTCGGCGTACGCGTCCTGAACAACCAGGGCTCGGGCACCACGGCCCAGGTCGTGGCCGGTATCGACTGGGTGACCCGGAATGCCGTCAAGCCCGCCGCGGCGAACATGAGCCTCGGCGGCGGCGCCGACAGCGCGCTCGATACGGCGGTACGCAACTCCATCGCCGCGGGCATCACCTACTCGCTGGCCGCGGGCAACGAGAACACCGATGCCTCGACCAAGTCCCCGGCCCGGGTGGCTGAGGGCATCACGGTCGGCGCGACCACAAGGAGTGACAGCAGGGCGAGCTACTCCAACTACGGTTCGGTGCTTGACCTGTTCGCGCCGGGTTCGTCGATCACCTCGACCTGGAACTCCAGCGACACCGCGACCAACACCATCTCCGGTACGTCGATGGCGGCCCCGCACGTCGCGGGCGCGGCGGCGCTGCACCTGGCGGACAACCCGAACGCGACGCCCGCGCAGGTGCGGGACGCCCTGGTCGCCGCGTCGAGCACCGGGGTGGTCACGAGCCCCGGCAGCGGCTCGCCGAACCGCCTCCTGAACGTCGGCTCCGGCTCCACCCAGCCCCCCGGACCGAAGTTCGAGAACACCACGGACTACCCGATCAGGGACCACGCCACCGTCGAGTCACCGCTCGGCGTCAGCGGCGTGACGGGCAGGGCGCCCGCCTCCCTCCAGGTTCCGGTGAACATCGCGCACACCTACATCGGTGACCTGCGCGTCCAGCTGATCGCCCCCGACGGCAGCGCGTATCTCCTCAAGGACTACGGCACCGGCGGCAGCAGCGACAACATCAACACCACGTACACGGTGGACGCCTCGTCCGAAACCGCCGACGGCACCTGGAAACTCCGGGTGACGGACAACTGGACGTACGACACCGGCAAGATCGACTCCTGGGGTCTGCAGTTCTGACCCCAGGAGAGTTCTGACCCCCTGAGCCCCTCAGGGAGTGAACCGCTCCACCTCAAAGCGCCCTGGACCCTGGCTCGTTGCGCGCCAGCGGGGGTCCGGGGCGCGAAGCCGGTACAAGACACTGCGGCGCAGCGGACCTTCCGGCACGGTCGGGTCGTCGAAGTCGTCGGCCGGGTCGCGCGTCATGCCGAGGCGGCGCATCACCGCCTGCGACCGCAGATTCCTTGACGCCGTCACGGCAAGGATCTCGGCGAGGCCGAGGTCTTCGAAGCCGAAGGTCAGCACGGCGCGGGCCGCCTCGGTCGCATAGCCGTGCCCCCAGGCCGGGCGGGCGAGCCGCCAGCCGGCCTCGACTCCCGTGAACGGCATGTCCTGTTCCACCGGATCGAGCCCGGTGAAGCCGATGAACTCGCCGGTGGCCCGCACTTCAAGGGCCCACCACCCCCAGCCCCGCCGCTCCAGGTCGGCCTGGAATCGGGCGACGGAGGCATCGCTCTGTTCCCGCGTGAGGACGCCCGGGAAGTACTCCCGTACCTCCGGGTCGGCGTTCATTGCCGCCCAGGGGCCGAGGTCGGACTCCCGCCAACCACGGAGCACGAGACGGTCGGTGTTCAGTTCGGGCATTCCGGCAACCTATCCGGGTCCTGGCCTGCACGTCGATGCCGCCGCTCATCAGACGTTCAGCAAACGTTGAGCTCGGCACGGAAGAGTCGGGTTCTGCGCGAGCCGCATCCATGCGCCGGGGCAGAACCCGCCTCAGGGGATCGGTGTGTGATCGGCGGGCCGGGCGGGACCTTGGGGGAGGTACCCGTCCGGGCACTCGGCCGCGGGAACGGCTGCGGCTCGCGCTCTCTTCGTCTCAGGAGCCAGGTCCCTGGATCCATGTCCCAGGACCAGGTCCCAGGGTGCGCTCACGTCGCACCTGTGGCTCCAATCGGCCCTGGTCACAGGGAAGTTGACATGATAACTTCACCGTCGGTTCTCAATGCGGTACCGACTCGGCGGGGGATGGTCGGTGGAGATGAGCACGCCCCAAGGACCGCACGGCGCCCAGGTGCGACTCCTGGCGGTCCTTGTCCAGGAGCTGACCGCCCTGGAGTCCCTGCGCGATGCCCAGCAGCGTTCCCTCTTCATTCAACTCGTCGGCGACGACCTCGGTATCCCGCTCGGCGAGAACGGGTTACCGGTCCGCGCGGAGCTGGCCGCGCTACTCAAGACCGTATTGCTTCAGGAGCGCGGGTACGAGGCACTCCTTCAGGCCGTCGGGGTGCTTGAGGGGGAAGACATCGCCGGCGATCTGGCCCATCGGGCGATGCGTGCCCTGAACGGGGTGCAGACGCCGGGAGCCGTCGCGTTACCCCCGGTCTTCGACCAGCACGTCGCCCAGGCCGCACGGAAGTTACTCGCCGCGGGCCCGGTCGACCGGTCCTCGCTGCTGTGGACGCTCTCCCATGAGCTCCGCCTCTCGCTGCCCGAAGGGCTGTCCGCCGTCGAGCTCTTCGACTTCCTGCTCGACGCGAACGCGCAGGCCGACCGGCTGCCGCCCGCCGTCGTGCTCGTCGAGGTCGTGGCCGCGCTCGGCTCCCCGCAGGCCGAGGCGCTGCGTGCCTGGTCCGACGCCTGGGCCCAGGCCGCCGGGGAGACCGATGCGCTCCTCGACCGCCGCGCCGAGATCGTCAAGTGGCCCGCGCCCGACCCGTCCGTGCCGCGCGCCCTCGTCGTGATGGTCGACCCGGCGGCCGACGGCACGGACCGGATCTTCGTACGCCACTGGGTGAACGCCTCGGTGGGCTTCTGGCAGCCACTCGCCTCCGACGTGGAACACGCGACCCTGGACACGCTCGCCGACGCCGTCGGCCGCGCGGTGCGCCGCGCCGAGTCGCACTGGGCGGACGCGGACGCGCCGGACGACGGTCCCGAGGACGGGCCGGTGCACCTCGAATTCCTCCTGCCGCACGCCCTGTTCAACCACGACGTGGCCCGGCTCGAACTCGGCGACCAGGGCCGGGACCCGCTCCCCGTGGGTCTGCGCTATTTCGTCCACCTCCGCAGCCTTGAGCGGATGCGGCGGCGCGACCCCGCCCAACTGCGCCGCTGGCGCCGCCGTTGGCAGACCTTCCGGTCGGCGAGCGCCGCCGAGGCGTACCGCTGGAGCGGGCCCGAGGGCGGCGGCGTCCGGCCGCTGACCCGGTGGCGGGCGAGCCTCGCCCAGGAAGCACGGATCACCGCCGTGATCCTGCAGCGCCCCGCGCTTCCCGGGGACGGCCTGGACGCACTGGCCGTCGCGATCGACGAGGGCGTGGGCCTGGCGGCGTGGGACCGGCGCGACGACGCGCCCGGGCCCGTCGTCGAGGTCCTTCAGCTCCTCTTCGGACACCCGCCCGCACAACTGCCCGCCAAGGTGAACCAGTTAAGGATCCTTGCCGAGACGGACGATGCGGCACCGCTCCTCGCGGGTAGTCACTTGGCGATCCTGTGGGACGACCCGAACCGCCTGGTCGATTGTGATGAGGAGATGTCGGCATGACCGAGCAGCCCCCTTCGTGGCGCGTCTTCCATGCCACCGGGCGGGCCCCCACCGGCCCGGCCCCACGGCTTCCCGCACCGCCCCCGTGGCGGGAGTTCGCGGGCGGCCGGGCCGTCGAGGCGCCACCCGACGACGAGCGGGCCGCCGTGCGCCGCCTCGGCGCCGAGCAGTACGACGAGCTGCACGCCCACCTGCGGGACGAGGAGATCGACACGGTCAACGCGGCCCTGCTGCTCCGCCGCCCGCTGCTCGTCACGGGCCCGCCGGGTGTCGGCAAGTCGACCCTCGCGTATCTCATCGCGCGCGAACTGGGCCTCGGCCGCGTCCTGGAATGGGGCGTCGTCTCGCGCACGGCCCTGCACGACGGGCTCTACGCGTACGACTCCATCGGCCGCGCCCAGGCGATCGCCGCGTGGCGGGCGGGCGCCGACGCCGTGACAGGGGCAGACGCCGTGACGGGGGCGGGCGAGGGCGCCGGTGAACTGCCGCCGCGCCTGGGCGACTTCCTCACCCTTGGCCCCTTGGGCACGGCCCTGCTGCCGTACGAACGCCCGCGCGTGCTGCTCATCGACGAGCTCGACAAGAGCGACATCGATCTGCCCAATGACCTGCTGCACGTCCTTGAGAACGGCAGTTACGACATCCCCGAGCTGATCCGCAGCGCACAGGACGACGTGGAGGTGTTCACGGACGACCCCGGGCGGCGGGCCGTGATCCACCGCGGGCGTGTGGAGTGCGCCCAGTTCCCGGTCGTCGTCATCACCAGCAACGGCGAGCGGGAATTCCCCGCGGCCTTCCGGCGCCGCTGCCTTCCCCTGGAGCTGCGGCCGCCGAGCCGTGAGCAGCTCCTGTCGATCGTCGTCAGCCATCTGCGCCGAAGTCCCGAGGGCGTCACCGCGCTCGTGGACGACTTCCAGCGGCGTCTGAACGAGGGCGGGACCCAGTCGATCGACCAGTTACTCAACGCTGTGCAGCTCACTACCGCGGGTGGTTTTCAGAGCGAGGCGGACCAGCGTAAGCTCATTGAGACGCTCTTGCGCGACCTCGCGAAAGGCCGCTGATGACCGGCTTGCCCAGGGAGCGGGCACCCGACCCGAGCGACAGTTGGAACGATACGGACGCCGGCCAGCACGGTACGGGGAACGGCGCGGCCACCGGCCCGTTATCCGACGGGCCCGACTGGCGCGACCTCGCCGACTCCGCCTGGCTCGCGTCCGCGTGGCTCGCCTCAGGACGGCGCGCGGACACGCTTTCTCCGTCGGCGGAACTGGATCATCCGGATATCCGCGAGGACCGGGACCCTGAGTCTGCCCGTGCCCACGACGGGGACTCCGGTGGTTCAACGGCCCTTCTGCACCACGCTGTTGGGCCGAAGCCCGACGCGTACGGTGCGGGGGTCGAGGAATACGATGAATACACTGCATACGAGGAGTACGCGCAGTACGAGGAGTTCGCGGAGGCCGCGGAGGCCGCGGAGGCCACGGCCGTCGGCGAGTCCACTGACGGCACGGAGCTGGAACTCCCGTTACCCGACCCCTCCTTCGTGCCCGAAGAGACCGACTCCCCCGCCTTCCGGCTCCCGCCGCTCGGTGAGCCCCGCCGCCCGCACCCGGTGCAGCTCGCCCGGGCGCTGCGTCGGCTCGGGCGTCGGGTGCCCTCGCGCGTTCTGACCCGGCTCGACGAGCAGCGCACCGCCGAGCACGGGCTCGGTGACGGGCTGTGGATCCCGTATCTGCGGCCCACGTATGAGCGCGCGTTCGACCTGGTCGTGCTCGTCGACGACGCGCTCACCATGTGTGCCTGGCGCGGCACGGTCCGCCGGTTGGTCGACGAGGCCGCGCGCAGCGGCGCGTTCCGCGACATTCGTACGGTGGGTGTGCGGGTGCCCGCCGAGGGGCGGCCCGTCCTGCGTCGACCGGGTGAGCAGGCCGGTGATCCGGCGGAGTTGCTCGACGGGCGGGGCAGCACGCTCTTTCTGGTCGTCACCGACGGGCTCGGCGCGGGCTGGGCGTCCGACACCGCCGACGTACTCCTGGGCAGGCTCGCCCGGGGCGGGCCCACGGCCCTCGTTCACTTGCTGCCGCCGTATTTGCGGCACCGCTCCTCGCTCTATCCGTTCCGCGCCCGGCTCGGTGCCGGGGGTGTCGGGGCCTCCAACCGGAGCCTGAGCTGTCGGCCGCCGCAGGACTTCGCGGATCCGCTGCGGCCGTTGCCGGAGCCGGATGACGGGACGGTGCCCGTGCCGGTGCTCAGTCTGCATCCGGAATCGTTCTCCGCCTGGGCCGACCTCGTCACGGGTGAGCGGGGCGTGCGGTGCGACCTGCCCGTGGTGATCGCCGGGACGATGGCCAAGGGCTCGGCGGCGGCGGGCCTGCGCACCCCGGCCGTCGACGGGCCGCGCGCGGCGGCCGCGCTCGTGCACCGGTTCGCGGGGCTCGCCAGCCCGCTCGCCCGGCATCTCGCGCTGCTCCTCGCGGTCGTACCCCTTGACTTCCCGCTCATCGAGGAGTTGCGCGAGCACGCGGTGCCGGAGGCCGGCCCCGATCACGTCGCCGAGGTGATGATGGGCGGCCTCATCGACTGGGACCGTGAGGGCACCGGCCGCCCCGAGTTCGCCGACGGGGTGCGTGAGGCACTGCTCGCCACCGGTACCCGCACCCAGTTGGCCCACATGGTCGACCTTCTGGCCGACCTGCGCCGGGTCCGGGGCGCGGCCGCCCCGCTGCGGGCCGCGCTGCGCGACCCGGAGCGGACGGCGCTGCCCGACACGGGCCCGGGCAACCGTGCCTGGCTGCGGGTGGAGCTCGCCGTCATGCGGGCCCTGTCGGGGCCGCACGCGCGGCGGGCCGCGCGGATCGTGGCCCGGGCCGCCCCGTTCCCGGCGCCGACCGGCGCACCTGTCTCACCGGAGAGTGGTACGGGGGCGCGTGGAGATAACAGCGGGGCTTCGCGGGAAGAGCTGGATCCGAAGATCACCGATCCAGGAGATCCAGGAGGCGAAGTGCCGCCCACGGCGAGCCAGCAGACAAGAACCGAAACTGATGCCCGGAAGGCTGACGCAACCATGGACCTCAAGGCTCCCGAACACCGCTTCGTCCGCAGCGGTCAGCCGACGATCATGGGGAATGTGCCGCCCAAGAACCCCAATTTCACCGGGCGCGAGGTCCTGCTCACCCAGGTCGAGGAGCAGTTGCGGCAGCAGGAGACGGCCGCGGTCCTGCCGCACGCGCTGCACGGCATGGGCGGCGTCGGCAAGTCCCAGATCGCCATCGAGTACGTGTACCGGCACAGCGCCGAGTACGACGTCATCTGGTGGGTGCCCGCCGAGCAGGAGGGCCTGATCCTCAGCTCCCTCGCGGAGCTCGCCGGGCATCTCGGCCTGGAGGTCGGACCGCAGGCCAACACAGCGGTGCCCGCGGTGCAGGAGGCGCTGCGCACCGGGAAGCCGCACGGCAACTGGCTGCTCATCTTCGACAACGCCGAGGACATCGACGCGGTCCGCGCGTACTTCCCGAGCGGCGGCCCCGGCAAGATCATCGTCACTTCGCGGAACCGCGACTGGGAGCGGGTGGCCTCACCGCTCAGCGTCGACGTCTTCGACCGGCAGGAGTCCATCGCCCTGCTGCGGCGGCGCGCCTCCGACCTGTCCACCGAGGACGCGGACCGGCTCGCCGACGCCCTGGGCGACCTGCCGCTCGCCATCGAGCAGGCCGGGGCCTGGCACGCCACGACCGGCATGCCCGTCGACGAACACCTCGACCTGCTCGCCCAGCGGCGCCGCGAGATCCTCGACCTCGACCCGTCCCCGGACTATCCGATCTCCGTCGCCGCGGCCTGGAACCTCTCCGTCGACCGACTGACCGAGAGCAACCCGGCGGCGCGTCAACTCCTGGCGATCTGCGCCTCCATGGCGCCCGAGCCGATTCCGCTGCGCATGCTCCGCGGCAGCCGCAACGTGGAGATCACCGAGGAGCTCGACCCGGTGCTCCGCGACCCGTTGTTGCTCGCCCGCGCCACTCGCGACCTGAGCCGGCTGTCCCTGATCCGCCTCGACCACAAGCGCGGCACCCTCCAGATGCACCGTCTGATGCAGAACGTCCTGGCGACCGGCCTGGACGAGGAGGCCCAGGCCAAGATGGCCCGCGCCGCCCACCTGCTGCTCACCACGGCGAAGCCGGGCGCGCCCGAGGCACCGGATCAGTGGCCCGCGTATCAGGCGTTGATGCCGCATGTGTTGGCTTCGGGGGCGGTGCGCAGCTCGGACCCGTGGGTGCGGGACCTGATCCATGCCATGGTGACCTTCCTCTACTTCTGGGGCGACCACGACACCGCGCTCGAAGTGGCCCGTGACGCCTGGTCGACCTGGCGCGGCCAGTCCGGTGACGATGACCTGCACGTGCTGCGGATGAGCAAGCTGCTCGCCTTCATGCTGCAGCGGTTCGGCCGGACGCACGAGGCGCTGCGGCTCAACGAGAAGGCGCTCGCCGCGTCCCGCGACCTCCAGATGCCGGACGAGGAACTCGTCGACTCGATGAGCCAGTTCGCGGGTTCGCTGCGCCACCGGGGCGATGTGTACGCCGCCCGCACCCTGGACGAGGAGGCGATCGCCAAGGCCCGTACGCTGTTCGGCCCCGAGGACCCGGAGACCCTCAGGGCCCAGCAGAGCTACTCGGTTTCGCTGCGCATGTGCGGGGAGTTCCGGCAGGCGAGAGAGGTGGACGAGGAGACGGCACGCCAGCTGGAGCTGGTGTACGGCCCGACCAATGGGCAGACCGTCAACACCCTGAACGGCTTGGCGATCGACACCTTGGAGAGCGGCGACTACCAGGGAGCCCGGCTCCTTTCGGAATCCACGTACGAGACCGCCGTGGCGTACTTCGGCCGGGACAATGCCGCCACCATCGGCGCCGCCCGCATCCTCACCCTGTGCCGACGCCGGGTCGGCGCGCTCGCGGAGGCGCGCGAGCTGTCCGAGGACACGCTGAGCCGCTACATCACGCGGTACGGCCCCGAGTACATCGGCTCCCTCGCCGCCGCGACGAACACCGTGGTCGACCGTCGCCTGGGCGGCGACCTGGAGCGCTCGCGCGATCTGGGTGAGCGGACGGTGCGCCGCTACGGCTCGACGCTGGGCGAGACCCACATGAACACCTTGGCCGCCATGGTGAACCTCGGGGCCACGCTACGGGCGCAGGGCGATACGCAGGGCGCCGAACGGCTCGACGCGAAGGCCGTCGAGCAGTACACGGAGACTCTGGGCGAACGGCACATCGCCACGCTCACGGCCCGTCTCGGCCACGCCAACGACCATTACGCACGGCTCGACTTCGCCGCCGCGCACGCCGTCGACAGCGCGGTGCTCGGCCCGTTGTCCGAGGTCGCCGGGCCCGAGCATCCGCTGACCCTGTCGTGCACCGCCAACCTGGCCCTGGACCTGCGGGGTCTGGGCGAGACGGCGGAGGCCGACCGGCTCAACGCGGAAGCGGTCGAGGGCCTCACCCGGGTCCTGGGCGTCGAGCACCCGTCGCGCAGCCTGGCCCAACTGCACCAGCGCATCGAGTACGACGTCGCGGCGCTGCCGCTGTGACCACGGTCGTCTTCATCCACGGCACGGGCGTGCGCGAGCCGCACCTCACCGAGTTGTGCGCCCACATAGCCGCGCGGCTCGGCGAGTTGGCGCCCGGGGTGCGCACGGTCGGCTACCCGTGGGGCGAGGCGCACGGCGCACGCCTCGCGGCCGACGGCGCGAGTGTCCCGGCGGGACCGGGCGGCACGGCCCGGGACGCGACCGGAGTCGACGACAGCGACACGGCCGAGGGCGCCGACGAGGTGGGCCAGTGGGCCCGCCTGTACGCCGACCCGCACGTGGAGCTGGCCCTGGCCGCGGCGGCCACCGGCCAGGCCGTCACCCCGCCCGGAGCGGAGTTCCCCGACGAGCGTCCGCGCCGCCTGCTCGCCGCGCTCGCGGCTCAAGGAGATGCCTTCGCCCCGGAGTTGGGTCCCGGCCTCGCCCCGGCCGCCACCGCGCTGGCCCGCTCCCCGCTGCTGCCGCCCGCGGCCGCCGCCCTCGACCCGGACGACCTCGCCCGCCTCCTGGCGCGTGCCCTCGCCGCCACCCTCATCGGTGCGGCCGTGGAGGCCGACGCGCCCGTGGTCTGCGGCGGCGTCGAGCGTGACGCCGCCGTGGCCCGGCTGGCCGAGACGCTGGGCGCCGAACCGGCCGGAGCGGGCCGGGGCTTGGTGCTTAACCTCCTCAAACGTCCGGCGATGAGAATGGGTTCGCGCATGGCGGTACGCCGCCGCAAGGCCCTGACCGATGCCTCGTACCCCTTCGCCGGGGACATCCTGCGCTATCTGTCACGGGGCGCGCCGGTCCGCCATGACCTGCGCGAGCTGATAGCCGCGCAGGAGCCGCCGGTCGTCCTGCTCGGCCACAGCCTCGGCGGCATCATCGCCCTGGACACCCTCATCGAGTCTCCACCCGGTGGGGTCGAACTCCTCGTCACGGTCGGTTCGCAGGGGCCTTTTCTGTACGAGACCGGGGCCCTGCCCACGCTCGCCCACCCCGATCCGCTGCCCGGCCATGTGCCCCCGTGGCTCAATCTCCACGATCCGCGGGATCTGCTCGCCTACGTGGGCGAGCCGCTCTTCTCCGGCCGGGTCACCGATGTCGCCACCGACAGTCGCCAGCCGTTCCCGGTGTCACACAGTGCCTACTGGTCGGACCCGGCGGTCTTTCGCACGATCGTCGGTCATCTGCCGTGACAGCGACGGGAGTCGACCCGACCCGGGTGGTCGCCCTCGTGGTGGGTATCGAGTCGTACGCGGCCGGGGAGAGCTGGCGGCTGCCCGGGCCCGCGCACGACGCGGCGCGCTTCCATCGGTGGCTGCGCGAGCGTGGCGTACCGGAGGAGAACATCCTGCTTCACCTCTCCCCCGCCGACGGCCACGACCCCGGGCTGCCGCACAAGGGCGCCGACCATGCGCTGCTGCGGGATGCCCTGGTCCATGAACTCCGCACGCTCCGCGGGGACTTCCTGTGGGTGTGGTGGGGCGGGCACGGTGTGCTCGACCAGGACGAGCGGATCCGGCTCTACTCCGCCGACGCGACGGCCACCGACCGGCGCAATATCGACCTGGAGTCCGCGCGCCGTCGGCTCGCCAGCGACGCGCTGCCCGGCTTCGGCAGGCAACTGTGGGTCGTCGACGCCTGCCAGACCTTCGACGAGCGGCACGGCTTTCCGGACAGCCTGCCCACCGAGCTGCTGCCGACGGGCGTACGCCAGACCGTCCACGAGCAGGCGTTGATGCTCGCCGCGACCCGTGGGCAGCGCGCCGTCAACGACCCGGAGCGGCGCACCGGCGTCTTCTCCGGCATCGTCCTCGGCGTACTCGGCGAACTCGACCGGCCCGGCAGCGAGGTGGCTCCCGCGGCGGAGCCGCTGTTCGCGGCGGTCCGCAGCCGGGTCGAGGAGGCCTGGCGGAGCGGTCTGACCGAGCAGCTGCCCGCGCTGGTCCTGAACCGGCCGGGAGCACAGGACACGTTGCGGCCGCCGCACTCCGCGCCCGCGCAGCGGTCGCTCTCGCCGCTGACCCGGATCGTGAACGTCGTACTCGAATACCCCCTGGCCAACGACCCCGACGAGCGGCAGACGTTGGTGTCGTTGCTGCCGACGGAGGCCGTGTCGCGGATACGGCGGCACGCGGTGCCGCGCGTGGATGTCGTCGGCATCGTGCGTGCGCTCAGCGTCCGCCGCGGCGGTCTGTTCGCCCTTTACGAGGCCGTGACGACGCTCGACGACAGCACTGATCGTGCGGCCCGACTCCGTGCCGCCATCGACGCGTTCGCCCCTTGACCCGACGCGAACCGGCCATCAGGACAGACTGATCTTCGCCGTTTCCGCGGGTTTCCCCACCGGGCAAGCTTCGCCATGATGGAGACAAGAGTTCGGTGGCATTCTGTGCCGCCGACGGCGAAGGGGGATCACGCGTTGAAAGAGTCGGTACCCGTCGGCCGGGCGGCGGATCAGGTGGAGTCCGACGTAGTGGACCTCTCCGCCGTGAGCGTGGGAACCGTGCGAGGACTGCCGATACCCGCGCCCAGCGACCGCATGCTCGCCGAGATGCGACGGCCGCGCCATAACGCCGTGGGCGGCGGCCCCGCGCCCGGCGTGGCCGAGTAGCGAATGGCGACACACCCGTCAGCCGATCCCCCGACCCCACCCGGCACCCCACCCCCGCCGCCCGACCGCCACGCCACTAGGGCCTGTCCGGCGGATCAGGCCGACTCCATCGGGCAGTCACCATCCGGTGCAGGGGAGCGGGGGTCTGGTGCGTGCAGCTGCAAGGCGGAGGAAGGCGGCGACGCGGAGCCCCAACGAGTAAGTGCCGCCAATGCGTGCGTGCCAGACCCCCGCGGCACAGGCAAGATCCGCCGGGCAGGCCCTAGCCCCACCTACCTGCACATGCCCGGCCCCCTCTTCGACGATCTGGCCACCGGCGGCGGCTCCCCGGAAGCCATCGCGTTCCTGGTGCGCGGCGAGCGCACCCGGCGTCTCCTTCTGCTGCGGGAGCTGCTCGACCGGCTCGACGAACTCCCGGGCGTGCTCGGCCCGCTGGGGGATCCGGGCGAGCTGTGGCGGGTCGTCGAGCACGCCGCCGAGCGGGCGCCGAAGGCCGTCGACGCGCTGCTGCTCAGCCCGCAGTTCGGCAGTTGGCTGGCGCACGCGCTGCGCCGGCTGCACGGCGCCACGGGCGGGCCGCCGCTCTGGGCCGATGTGGGGCACCTCGCGTGCGTCGCGGTGGTGGCGGTGGTGCACGCCGGGACGTCGGCCGACCTGACCGTGCCCACGTGGGACGGGGCGATCGCCCTGCCGACCCTCGGACTGCTGCGACTCCCCCACCCCGAAGGCGGGTTCGGCACGCAGCGCGTCGCCGTCCGCGCGGGCCGGATCACCGCGGGGCCGGTCGCCGCCCGGCCGCTGCTCGACGGCGCGACGGAGCACTGGCGTCCGCTGCCGGTGCTCGGCGCCACGGGCGTCTGCCTCGACTCCCTCGACCCGTACCGTGAACTCGACGAACCCGTACCACCCGCGCCGCTGTCCGACACCGAGACCACCCGCTGGCACCGCCTCCTCGACGACGCCCATGCGATCCTGCGCCGCGGCCCGGCGGAACCGGACGCCCCGGCCGCCTCGGACGCCCGGCCAGAGCCTGTGTCGGAAGTCGCGGCGCCGTCCCTTCGGGCGGGCGCCCGAAGGGCGGGCCCCGCGCCCGCGGCGAAGCCGAGAGTGGGGGAGGGACTTCCGACACAGGCCCTGGGCGACATCACCCGCATCGTTCCGATGGGTCCCCCGCACCGCGGCCACGGCACCCGCCTGAGCGCCTCCACCGGCGACGCCTTCGGCTCGATGATCGCGTCCCGGCCGCAGAACGCACTCGACCTGGCCGAGACCCTCGTCCACGAGTTCCAGCACAGCAAGCTCGCCGCGCTCATCCACCTCTTTCCGCTCCTCGCCGACGACCGCACCCAGCGGTACTACGCCCCTTGGCGGGCCGACCCGCGCCATCTGCCCGGACTCCTCCACGGCGCCTACGCGTTCACGGGGATCACCGGTTTCTGGCGGGACCGCATGGGCGACCGGGCGGCCGACCCGCAGAACACGGCGCCCTTCCACTTCGCGCTGCGCCGCCTCCAGAGCAGACTCGTCGTACGCACCCTCGCCACCCGCGCCGACCTCACCCCGGCGGGCCGCCGCCTCATCACCGGCCTCGCCGCCACCCTCGATCAGTGGCTCCGCGAACCGGTCACCCCGGACGTAGCTCGGCGCGCCCGCGCCGCGGCCGCAGGCCACCGCGCCGAGTGGCGCCTGCGCCACCTGACCTGTACTCCGGCCGAGCACGCCGCCCTCGCCGACGCCTGGCACTCAGGCGCCGCACCTCCGCCACCCGCCGAGCCTCTGCTGACCCCCGCCGACCCACCCCACCACTGGGAAGACGCCCGCATCGACCACTACCGCGCACCCCGCCCCGGCCCCTCCGCCGACGCTCACCTCACCTCGGGCGACCCGACCGGCGCCCGGCTGCTCTACACGGCCGACCTGACGGCCCACCCCGGCGACCCCCACGCCCTCGCGGGCCTCCTCCTCGCCGAAGCGGCCCTGACCGCGTCCCGACGCCGCCTCCTGGCCCGCCCGGAACGCTTCGCGGCCGCACTCACGGCGACCGCGACCGAGCCCGGTGACCCGGCGGCGACGAGGCGTCTCGCGCAATGGCTCACGGCAGGGGCTAGCAGCTGAGCGTGGGGCTGGACGCGGGGCAGCGCGCCGGACCACATCCGCTACCTCGAACGCCACCACGCCGACGGCACGTTCCTGGTCTCACCGGTCCGCCGACCGCAGGTCACCGCACCGCGGGTGCAGGCGGCGCCAGATGGCGAGGACGGGGGCGCCGATGCGGCCGTGATCGGGTACCTCGCTCAGGAGCGCCCGTTCCTCGTCGTCGAGCAGGTGGGCGCCCGCGACCTCCGCGTCCAGGACGTCCTTGCACCAGGCCCGGATCTCGGGGGCGGTCGCGGTGGCGCCGGCGTCGTCGGTGTACGTGACCGGCTGTCTCTCGTGCGTGTGCGAGGGGCCGAGGAGTCGGTGCGTGGCGGCGCTGCACTCCGGGCAGAGCGGCAGGAGGACCGGGGGCATGCCGGGGACGGGCAGTTCGTAGGGCTTGCCGGTCGGTGTCCGGCCGCAGGGGCGGCCACGGTGGAAGGGGGCCCGGCACACCGGGGCGATCTGGGGTTTTCTGCGTAGGACCACGGGCTGTCGTTGCCACGCACCGGGACGGAGCATGCGTGCGCACCTGCGGACGCCGCAGAGGTTCACCTCTCCTGGGTGACCTGCCGGGCCCTCGCCTCGCGGTCCGCCGTTCCGTGACGCAAGGGGCCCCGCCCGTGCCATCGCCCCGGCTCGGGCTCAGCTCTTCGTACGACGCCGCACGAACGTCGCGTACTGCTCCGGCCAGCGCGGCTCGGCGTCGAGGGTGGTGGCGGCGTGCTGCGGCCAGTAGGGGTCGCGTAGGAGTTCGCGGCCGAGGAGGACGGCGTCGACCCGGCCCGTGGCGACGATGTCCTCCGCCTGATGCGGGTCGGTGATCAGGCCGACGGCGCCGGTGGCGAGGCCCGCGCCGTCGCGGACCCGGGCGGCGAAGGGGACCTGGAAGCCGGGCCCGGCCTCGATCCTGGCGTCGGGGACCAGGCCGCCGGTGGACACGTCGAGCAGGTCCACGCCGTGGGCCTGGAGCTCCTTGGCCAGGCGGACGGTGTCGTCGCCGGTCCAGCCGTCGCGGGCGTCCTCGACGTTCTCGGTCAGCCAGTCCGTGGCCGAGGTGCGGAAGAAGAGCGGCAGGTCCTCGGGCCAGACCGCGCGTATGGCCTCGACGATCTCGACGGCGAAGCGCATCCGGTTCTCGAGACTGCCGCCGTACGCGTCGGTGCGGTGGTTGGCGACCGGCGAGAGGAAGGAGTGGATGAGGTAGCCGTGGGCGCCGTGGATCTCGGCCACCTGGAAGCCCGCGGCCAGGGCGCGCTCCGCGGCGGCCGCGAAGTCCCGTACCACCTCCTGGATCTGAGCCACCGTCAGCGCGTGCGGCACGGGCAGCCCGTCGTACGCCAGCGGGCTCGGGGCCACGGTCGGCCAGCCGCCCTCGGATTCGGACAGGTACGCCTCGCCCCGCCAGGGCTTGTCGACGGACGCCTTGCGGCCCGCGTGGGCGAGCTGGATGGCGGGGACGGCGCCCTGGGCGCGTATCGCCGCGGCGATACGGGCGAAGGACTCCTGCTGCCGGTCGTTCCACAGGCCCAGGTCCCAGGGGCTGATGCGGCCGTCGGGCCGTACGGCGGTGGCCTCGGTCAGCACCAGACCGGCGCCGCCCGCGGACCGCGAGGCCAGATGCGTGAGGTGGAAGTCCGTCGGCACTCCGGTCCCGGGCCCCTCGGCCGCGGCGGAGTACATGCACATCGGGGACATCCAGACGCGGTTGGGTATCTCCAGGGACCGGAGGGTCAGGGGGGTGAACAGGGCAGCGCTCACTGCGGCCTCGCTTCCATCGTCTCTGCCGTCGTCTCTGTCGTCGTCTCTGCCATTGTCTGAATGTTGACATTACGACAACGGGCTGGATGTTAACATTCGAACATCGCGTCCGTCGAGGACTCGGGGACGGCCGGGCACGGCCAGGGATGGCCCGAGGCGGGCGAGGAGAACGAGGAGACGCCCCCATGGCAGACCGCAGCACGGTGGCCCCCGCGCGCCGCCGGGGCCTCGCCGACGAGGTCGCGGACCGCATCCGCGACGCCATCTTCAGCGGCACCTACGCTCCCGGGGCGCAGCTCCGCGAGGTGGAGCTCTCCGCCGCGCTCGGGGTCAGCCGCGGTCCGGTGCGCGAGGCGCTGCGCGCCCTGGAGCGCGAGGGTCTGGTGCACTGCGCCTGGCACCGCGGCACCACGGTGACGACGTTGTCGGCCGACGACGTGGCCGAACTCGACAGTCTGCGCGGCGCGTTGGAGGACCTCGCCGTGCGGGAGGTGGTCGCGCACGCCTCGGACGACGACCTGGCGGCCATCGAGCGGGCGAGCGCCCGGGCGGACCGCGCCGCCGACGAGCACGAGATGGTGTGCCAGGACATCGCCTTCCACGACGCCCTCTTCGCCGCCACCGGACACCGGCGGCTCGAGGAGGCGTGGCAGACCATCCGGTGTCAGGTGCACCTGTTTCTGCTGACCCGGATCGGCCGCACCAGGGAGGGATTTCTGAGCTGCGTCCCGCGTGCACACCGTGAACTCGTCGCGGCGCTGCGCTCCCGTGACACGGAGACGGCCCTCGCCCGCTTCGCGGCCCACCGTCGCCATGTGGTCGATGAGGCGGCCGCGGCACAGGATCAGGTGGGCTGAGCCCCCTTACTCCCCCGGTGGCCGCAGCAGCTCGTGGGGCAGACCCAGGTGGTCGTGGAGGGCCGTGCGGCCGCGTTCCGTCAGGTCGATGGCCCGGGTGGTGCCGCGGCGTACGGCCCAGGCCGAGTCGAGCGCGTGGGTCAGGAGGGCGGCGCCCACCGCACCGGCCAGGTGGGGGCGGCGCTCCGTCCAGTCCAGGCAGCCGCGGACGTGGGCGCGGCCGGAGTTCGGGGCGGGCTCCGGGATGCCCAGGGCGTGCAGCCATGCGCGGCCCGCCGGGGTGAGCGCCGGGCCCTGGTCCCAGGAAAGCAGGGCGCGTTCGGTCATCGCGTCGGTGATGGCGACGGCGACGGTGCCCGCGAGGTGGTCGTAACAGGAACGGGCGTGGGCCAGGGCGCGGCGGCGATGCGCGTCCCGTAGGGAACGCACCGCGGTGGTGCGCGGCGGGGCGTGCGCGGCCAGGCCCTCGATCAGCTCCGCGGTGGCGGGGCCCGCTAGCCGTACGTACCGGTGGCGCCCCTGGCGTTCTTCCGTGAGGAGTCCGCCCGCGACAAGGCGGTGGAGGTGCCCGGTCGCGGTGGAGGCGGCGACGCCGGTGTGCCGGGCCAGCTCCTTCGCCGTCCAGGCGCGGCCGTCGAGCAGGGCCAGACACATGGCGGCGCGCGTGCGGTCGGCGAGCAGGCCCGCGAAGGCGGCCAGGTCCGGGGTGCCGGAAGGCTGCGGGGACAGGGGCGGGGGCGAGGGCGGTGGCGGGGACGGGGACAGGGACGGGATCAGGTTCGGGCTCGGGCCCGTGCTCGGACTTGGGCTCGGGCCTGGACTTGGGCTTGGGCTTGGACTCGGGCTCGGGGCGGTCACCTCGTCATTCTGGCCGCTGCTCGCTTCGGCGGGCAGCGAAGTCTCAGAGAGGCGGCGAGGACGGTCCTTCGTGGAGGAGGGTCCTCCCCTCCAGTAGGTCCGGTCCGGGCGGGCGGGCGGTGGTCGGTACCGTCGGATACTGGAGATAAGCGGCAGAAGTGGTGAGATCCCACTGAGGAGGGTCGGTGTCATGCGGCAGCCCTGTGTGCTGCTGAAGTACGGCGAGCTGGCGCTCAAGGGCCGTAACCGGGGACGGTTCGAGCGGCGGCTACAGGAGAACGTGTGCCTGGCGATGCGCGGGCTTGGTCCGGTGCGGATCCGCCATCGGCACGGTCTGCTGCTCGTCTCCGCCCGCGGGCCCGAGCCCGAACGGCCCGGTCTGCACGACGAGCTCGTGGCCCGCTCCTTGCGGGTGTTCGGGGTCAACGTGGTGCAGCCCGCGCTCCGTGTGGAGCCCACGGCCGAGGCCGCCGAGGACGCGGCCGTGCGGTTGGCCAGTAGCGCCCAACACACCGACCCGAACCCGGCGTTCGCGGTGCGCACCCGGCGCCGCGACAAGGACTTCCCGCTCACCTCGATGGAGCTGGCCGCGCGCATCGGCTCCCGGGTGCAGGCCGAGTTCGGCTGGCCCGTCGACCTCCGCGCACCGCAGGTAGAGGTGGCGGTCGAGGTCGACCGGCGGGAGATCCTGGTGTCGGTGCGGCGGCTGCGCGGCCCGGGCGGCCTGCCCGTGGGCAGCACCGGCCGGGCCCTGGTGCTGCTCTCCGGCGGCTACGACTCCCCCGTGGCCGCCCACCGCGCCATGCGCCGCGGTCTGGCCTGCGACTTCGTGCACTTCACCGGGGCGCCGCTGACCGGTCCCGCCTCCGCCTACAAGGCGTACGCGGTCTTCCGTCAGCTGTCCGGCTTCCAGAGCGGTACGGGCACGCTGTGGCTCGTCCCGCTCGGGCAGGCCCAGCGCGCCCTGGCCACGGCCGGTGCGGGCCGACTCCAGGTGGTGGCGCAGCGGCGCCTGATGGTGCGTACGGCCGACCGGCTCGCCCACCACGTCGGCGCGCAGGCCCTGGTGACCGGGGACAGCCTCGGCCAGGTCTCCAGTCAGACGCTGCCCAACCTCGCCACGGTCGAGGACGCCGCGACGCTGCCGCTGCTTCGCCCGCTGCTCGCCTGGGACAAGTCGGAGATCATGGCGGAGGCGGCCCGTATCGGCACGGCGGACGTCTCCCGGCTGCCCGACGAGGACTGCTGCACCCTGCTCGCCCCGCCCTCCGCGGCCACCCGCAGCCGCCCCGCCCAACTGGCCCGGCTCGAACGCCGCTTGGACATGGACGCGGTCACCGATGACCTGCTGTCCCGGGCGTATCCGCTGACGGCGCCTGGTCCGGGGGACGTCGCCCCGACGGACGGGACGGCAATCCACCTCAACCCTGCGGTCTCCGAAGCACGTTGAGCCTCCAGGCACGCTGAGCCTCAGGGCGCCACCGCGCCCCCACCCCGCCGGATGCGCGCGAGCACGGCGGCATGCAGCGCGGCCGGACCGTCCGAGGGCAGCGGGACCGGGCTGCCGGTCAGCGTGTACCACTCCTCCGCGCCCGCGTACTGCACGCGCAGACTCGCCCGACCGTCCGGGAGCACGCTGGTGACGAGGGTCAGCTCCCCGGTGATCACGCCGACCTCGTCGGTCATGACGCCGCCGGGCCCGGCCGTGACCGTGTCCGCGTAGTCCTTGCCCTCGTGGTCCGCGTCCTCGTGGTCCGCGTCCTCGTGCTGGCCCTTGTCCTTGTGTCGCCGTGCCGGACCGCGCTCCCGCTCGGTCATGCCTCGCAGGTGTCCAGCATCTGGTCGAGCATGTCCTTTTCGTCCTCGGTGACCGAGAGTTCGTACGTGAACTTCACCGAGGTCCACGCCCTGCCGTAGTCACACCAGTACGGCTTGGACGGCGGCTGCCATTCGTCCGGCCCCTGGTCGCCCTTGGAGCGGTTGCTGGACGCCGAGACGGCGATCAGCTGCGGGTGGCTGAGGTCGTTGGCGAACTCCTTGCGCTTCTCCTGGGACCAGGTCCGGGCGCCGGAGCGCCACGCGTTGGCGAGCGGCACCATGTGGTCGATGTCGAGGTCCGAGGAGTCCGTGAAGGTCTCGTCGTCGTAGACGCTGAACCAGCTGCCGGACACGGCCCTGCACGCGTCGTTCTGCTCTACGTCGGTGCCGTCGCGCTCGAGGACCGTCTCGCGGGTGTCACAGCTCTCGCCCTGCTCGGCCCAGTGCGGGAACTTTTCCCGGCTGTAGCCGGTCATCGAGCCGTGCCGCGCCACCTCCAACTGTTCGAGCTGGTCGACGGCTTCCTCGGCGGTCGGCATGCCCGGCAGCGCAGGGCCGCCCTTACCGTCGTCGGACGCGCCGTCGGAGGCGGAAGGTTTGTCGTCCGATGCCGCCGAACCGGGCGTCCCGTTGCCGCCGGTCGGCGAGCAGCCGACCGCCGCGAACACGGCCACGGCCGCCACCACACCGCTCCTCCACCACTGCTGACGTCGCATGACCTCTTGCTTTCCCCTCGCCCCGAGCCGGTACGCGCGCAGCTTATCCGTTCGATCGAACGTGCCCCGGCCTCAGGTGGGGAGCCGGAAGTCGGCGACGCACAGCGGTGACGGGACCGTTCCGTGGGACTTCTCCTGGTACATGAACGACAGGACGCCGTCCTGCGCGATCCGCGTCTCGTCGACGACGACCTCGCCGAAGGCGTTCAGGCCGGTGCCGGTGCCGGTGCCGTCGTACAGCAGGGTCCAGTCCGTGTACGCCGAGACCTTCGAGGCGGCGGCGATCCGGCCGAACGGCAGGATGGCGTACGCGTTGTCGTGGGCGTCAAGAACCAGCTTGGTGCGCGCGCTGGAGTGTGGCGGGACCGGAATCCCGGTCTTCCGCCAGCCGCCCGAGGCCGTCTTGCGGAGGTGGAAGGCGCGGCCGTGGGCGGTGCGGTCGGCGACGTAGTCGGACGTCCTGCGGGAAGAACGGCCGGGGACGTGGCCGGGGACGTGGCTGATGATCGCGTGCGGCAGGCCGGTCGAGTCGATGAACTGGCTCTCCTGGTTCATCAGGGAGTGGTCCGGGCCGAGCGGATCCACCACCAGGCCGGGACCGGTGACGGCGACGCGTTCGGCGCCTCCGGTGGTGCCGACGACGGTGCCCGCGTCGTTCCGCCAGGTGCGGCCGCGGTCGTCCGAGTGGACGTACCCCGTGTCGTGGTTGGTGAGGGCGCCGCCGTGGCTGGCCACGGCGGGGTTCTGCTCGCGCCAGGTGAAGCAGGCGTGCAACCGGCCGCGCGGGTCGTAGTTGATGCCGTGCAGATACATATTGCGGGCTGTCGACGAGCCGTGCTCAGTGGCGTACGTGCCGGTGGAGCTGGTCCACTCCCCCAGGGCGGTCCACCGCGAACCGTCGTACTCCGCGAGGGCGTTACGGCCGTCGCCGGAGATCCCGGAGCGGTAGCTGAGCTGTAGCCCGCCCTCGGGGGTGGGCAGGAACTGCGGATAGGTGAACCGCGGGGTGAGCGTCAGGCCGTCGAGCGTCGGCCGCGGCGGCTCGAAGCAGGACGCCGTGAAGGCGGCGCGGCCGGGCGGGTCGGTCACGAGCCCGGGCCGCGACTTGACGTAGGTGAAGCCGTCGCTGTGGGAGTCCATGTGCAGGTGCAGTCGGCCGTCGGTCGCGGAGACGCCCATGGAGATGACGTTGTGCGAGTCGTCGTACCGCAGGGTGTGCCCGAGCCGGACGGTCTGCCAGGCGCCGGAGCCGAGGGCGCGGCGCGCGACGACGGCGGTGCGGTCGGTGGTGTACCAGCAGGCGTACTGGTGGCCGTGGGAGGTCAACAGCCCGTGTTTCTGGAAGGAGTTGGTGTTGACGAGGCCGTCGTACGAGACGAAGTAGAGGGCTTGCCGGTCGAGGGTGGTGATGCCGTTGGGGGCAACACTCGGCAGGACACTCACAGGACACTCATGCGAGGTGGAAGATCTCGGTGAGCGGCTTCATCGCCTCGTCCGGCCGTTCCCCGTCGAGGGACTCGAAGAGCGGGGCCATCTCGGCCTGCCAGCGGGCGTTGACCTCGGTGGCCGCCATGGCGGCCCGGGCCGCCTCGAAGTCCTCGGTCTCCAGGTAGCCGACGAGCAGACCGTCGTCGCGCAGGAAGAGCGTGTAGTTGTGCCAGCCGGTGGCCGAGAGCGCCGCGCGCAGCTCCGGCCATACGGCGGCGTGGCGCTCGCGGTATTCGGCGATCCGGTCCTGGCGGACCTTGAGGAGAAAACAGACGCGTCGCATGAAGCTCCCGCCCGGAGGCACCACGCCACCATGAAAGGTTTCAGTATCAACGGCCGACGCTAGAGGGCGTGCTGATGTCACGTCAATGGCCTTGCGGGGAGCGGGCTTCGAGGGCCCACCACCTCTTCGCTCGAGGTCTTGACACGCCTCCGGCAGCCTCCTAGCGTCCGCACCGTGCAGTCATGAATCGATTCACAAAGGTGCAGGAAGAGACAACAGGAAGAGACACGGGAGCCGCCAAGTGACCGAGCTCGCCGCGGTGAAGGCCGCGCTCAAGGCCCAGACCGTCGAGACGCCGTCGTGGGCGTACGGAAACTCGGGCACCCGCTTCAAGGTGTTCGCGCAGCAGGGCGTGCCCCGTACACCGCGCGAGAAGGTGGACGACGCGGCGCAGGTGCACGCGTTCACCGGTGTCGCGCCGACGGTCGCCCTGCACATCCCGTGGGACCGGGTCGACAGCGACGGCGGGCCGGGCGGGCCGGGCGGCTTCGACGGCTACGCGGAGTTGGCGAAGTACGCCGAGGCGCGTGGCGTACGCCTGGGCGCGATCAACTCCAACACCTTCCAGGACGACGCGTACAGACTGGGCAGCATCTGCCACTCGGACGCGGCGGTGCGGCGCAAGGCGCTCGGCCATCTCCTGGAGTGCGTCGACATCATGGACGCGACGGGGTCGAGGGACCTCAAGCTGTGGTTCGCGGACGGCACCAACTACCCCGGGCAGGACGACATCCGGGCCCGTCAGGACCGGCTCGCCGAGGGCCTGGCCGAGGTCTACGCGCGGCTCGGTGACGGACAGCGGATGCTCCTGGAGTACAAGTTCTTCGAGCCGGCCTTCTACACGACGGACGTGCCGGACTGGGGCACCGCCTACGCCCACTGCCTCAAGCTCGGCCCGAAGGCCCAGGTCGTGGTGGACACCGGGCACCATGCGCCGGGCACCAACATCGAGTTCATCGTGGCGCTGCTGCTGCGCGAGGGGCGGCTCGGCGGGTTCGACTTCAACTCCCGGTTCTACGCCGACGACGACCTGATGGTGGGCGCGGCGGATCCGTTCCAGCTGTTCCGGATCATGTCCGAGGTGGTACGCGGGGGCGGGCTCACGCCGGACGTCGCGTTCATGCTCGACCAGTGCCACAACATCGAGCCGAAGATTCCCGCGCTGATCCGCTCGGTGATGAATGTCCAAGAGGCCACCGCCAAGGCCCTGTTGGTCGACCGCGAGGCGCTCGCCGCCGCCCAGCGGGACGGTGATGTGCTCGGCGCCAACGCCGTCCTGATGGACGCGTACCACACCGACGTACGCCCGCTGCTCCGCGAGGTCCGCGCCGAAATGGGCCTGGATCCGGACCCGGTCGCCGCGTACAGCCGTTCCGGCTGGGGTCAGCGGATCGTGGCGGAGCGGGTCGGTGGGGAGCAGGCCGGGTGGGGGGCCTAGCCGTGTCACGTGTCGGTGCCGTCGGCTCGGGTGCCGTCACCTGGGGGCCGCGCCCCCAGACCCCGCTTTTGTCGCGCTGAACGCGCTCGTCCTCAAACGCCGGACGGGCTTATTGAGGGAAGGACCTCCATGGCACCCACCACCCACCCCGCCGTAGCCGCCCTGCTCGCGCGTGCGCGCCGCCTCGGCGCCGACCCCCGTAACACCAACTACGCCGGGGGCAACGCCTCCGCGAAGGGCGTCGACATCGACCCCGTGACCGGCGGGGATGTCGAGTTGATGTGGGTGAAGGGGTCCGGGGGCGACCTCGGCACGCTCACCGAGGCGGGGCTCTCCGTGCTGCGTCTGGACCGGCTGCGGGCGCTCAAGGGCGTGTACGCGGGGGTGGAGCGGGAGGACGAGATGGTGGCCGCGTTCGACCACTGTCTGCACGGCAAGGGCTGGTTGCCCGGCGGAGACGGCACGGCGCCGTCCATCGATACGGCCATGCACGGGCTCGTGGACGCCCCGCACGTCGACCATCTGCACCCGGACTCCGGGATCGCGCTCGCCTGCGCCGCCGACGGCGAGAAGCTGACCGCGGAGTGCTTCGGTGACCGGGTGGTGTGGGTGCCGTGGCGGCGGCCCGGGTTCCAGCTCGGGCTCGACATCGCGGCGGTCAAGGAGGCCCATCCGCTGGCGATCGGCTGTGTGCTCGGCGGGCACGGCATCACCGCCTGGGGCGACACCGCCGAGGAGTGCGAGGCGCACTCGCTGCACATCATCCACACCGCCGAGGCGTTCCTCGCCGAGCGCGGCAAGGCCGAGCCGTTCGGTCCGGTCATCGAGGGATACACGGCCCTGGGCGCGGCCCAGCGCCGGGCGCGGGCCGCCGAACTCGCCCCGGTCATCCGGGGGTTGGCGGCCACGGACCGGCCTCAGGTCGGGCACTTCGACGACTCCGGAACCGTCCTCGACTTCCTGGCGAGCGCCGAGCACCCGCGCCTGGCCGCGCTCGGCACCTCGTGCCCGGACCACTTTCTCCGTACGAAGGTGCGCCCGCTCGTCCTCGACCTGCCGCCCACCGCCGAACTCGACGCCGTAGTGGCCCGGTTGCGGGAGCTGCATGCCGAGTACCGCGAGGAATACGCGGCGTACTACGCGCGGCATGCGACGCCGGACTCGCCCCCGATGCGCGGCGCGGACCCGGCGATCGTGCTCGTCCCCGGTGTCGGCATGTTCTCGTTCGGCAAGGACAAGCAGGCCGCGCGGGTCGCGGGCGAGTTCTACGTCAACGCGATCAACGTGATGCGGGGCGCCGAGGCGGTGTCGACGTATGCGCCCATCGAGGAGTCGGAGAAGTTCCGTATCGAGTACTGGGAGTTGGAGGAGGCCAAGCTGCGCCGCATGCCGCAGCCGAAGCCGCTCGCGACGCGCGTGGCGCTGGTGACGGGCGCGGGCAGCGGCATCGGCCGGGCCATCGCGCACCGGCTCGCGGCGGAGGGCGCGTGCGTCGTGGTCGCCGACATCAACGCCGAGGGGGCGGCGGCGGTCGCCGAGGAGCTCGGCGGGCCGGACCGGGCCGTGCCGATCAGCGTCGACGTCACGTCCGAGGAGCAGGTCGCGGCGGCGTTCCAGGCCGCGGCGCTCGCCTTCGGCGGGGTCGACCTGGTCGTCAACAACGCGGGCATCTCCGTCTCCAGGCCGCTGCTCGAGACGACGGCCGAGGACTGGGACCGCCAGCACGCCATCATGGCGCGCGGCTCCTTCCTCGTGTCGCGGGAGGCGGCGCGGGTCATGCGGGCACAGGACATGGGCGGCGACGTCGTCTACATCACCTCCAAGAACGCCGTGTTCGCGGGCCCCAACAACGTCGCGTACGGCGCCGCCAAGGCCGACCAGGCGCATCAAGTACGGCTGCTCGCCGCCGAGTTGGGTGCATACGGCATCCGCGTCAACGGCATCAACCCGGACGGGGTGGTGCGCGGCTCCGGCATCTTCGCGGGCGGCTGGGGGGCGCAGCGCGCGGCGACGTACGGCATCGAGGAGGAGAAGCTGGGCGAGTTCTACGCGCAGCGGACCCTGCTGAAGCGCGAGGTGCTTCCGGAGCATGTGGCGAACGCCGTGTTCGCGCTGACCGGCGGCGACCTGACGCACACGACGGGGCTGCACATCCCGGTCGACGCGGGTGTGGCGGCCGCGTTCCTGCGATGACGGCGGGACAAGCGGGGACCAACTACGCCGCCGTGGACCTCGGCGCGTCCAGCGGGCGCGTCATGGTCGGCCGGGTCGGCCGGGTCGGCCCCGGCATCCTGGAGCTGACCGAGGCGCATCGCTTCCCCAACCGGCCGGTGCGCGTACCGGAAGGACTGCGCTGGGACATCCTCGGGCTGTACGCGGGGATCCTCGACGGCCTGCGGGCGGCGGGGGCCGCGACGGGCGGGCGGCTCGCCTCCATAGGGATCGACAGCTGGGCCGTGGACTACGGGCTGCTCGACGCGGACGGGGCGCTGCTCGGCAACCCGGTGCACTACCGCGACGGCCGTACGGAGGGGATCGCGGAGCAGGTATGGGCCACGGTGCCCAGGTCCGAGCTGTATGCGGCGACCGGGCTCCAGTACGCGCCGTTCAACACGCTGTATCAGCTGACAGCGGCCCGAACCTCGGCCCAACTGCCTTACGCAGACCACCTGTTACTCATCCCCGACCTCATCACGTACTGGCTCACGGGCGAGGCGGGCACCGAGCTGACCAACGCGTCCACCACCCAGCTGATCGACCCCCGGACCCGCGACTGGTCGTACGGCATCGCCGCCCGGCTCGGCATCGACCTGAGCCTGTTCGCGCCGCTGCGGCACCCCGGCGATCCGGCGGGCGTGCTGCGGCCCGCGGTGCGGGCGGAGACCGGCCTGGCGGGAGCGGTGCCGGTCACCACGGTCGCCTCGCACGACACGGCGTCGGCGGTGGCGGCCGTGCCCGCCGAGGGCGAGCGGTTCGCGTACATCTGCACCGGCACTTGGTCGTTGGCGGGCCTTGAGCTGGACGCGCCGATCCTGACGGAGGAGAGCCGGGCCGCGAACTTCACCAATGAGCTGGGCCTGGACGGCACGGTCCGTTATCTGCGGAACATCATGGGCCTGTGGCTGCTCCAGGAGTGCGTGCGGGCCTGGGGCGGCCCGGACCTGGGCGGGCTGCTTCGCGAGGCGGCCGGGGTGCCCGCGCTGCGGTCGGTGGTGGACGCGGGCGACGCGGCGTTCCTGGCGCCGGGGCGGATGCCGGAGCGGATCGCGGACGCCTGTCGTGCCTCCGGTCAGCCGGTGCCCGGGTCCCCCGCCGAGGTCACGCGCTGCGTCCTCGACTCGCTGGCGCTCGCCCACCGCGGGGCGGTCCGGGACGCGCAGCGGCTCGCCGGGCGCGCGGTGGACGTCGTGCATGTCGTCGGGGGCGGCGCCCGGAACGAGCTCCTTTGCCGGCTGACCGCCGACGCCTGCGGTCTGCCGGTGGTGGCGGGGCCCACGGAGGCCGCCGCCCTGGGGAACGTCCTGGTCCAGGCCCGGGCGGGCGGGCAGGTCGGCGGGCTCGCCGAGATGCGGCACCTCGTATCACGTACACAGGAGTTGAGGCGGTACGAGCCGAGGGGCGAGGCGGCGCGGTGGGGTGAGGCGGAGGCCCGCCTCACCCCGTGACCGGCCGGGGCCGGGGTCCTCAGGAGGACGGGTTCCAGTCCCCCAGCCAGTCCGCCGCCTCCTGCTCGGCGGCCTCGGCGTCGCTCAGGTGCGGGCGGTCCTCGGTCTCCGGGCCCGCGCCGGGGCCGGTGTTGCGGTACTCGGCGAAGCGGTCGTCCTTCCAGGAGAAGCCGCCCATGTCGGTCCAGGGCGTGGACTTCACGGCCGCGCTGAGCGTCGTATCGCGGACCGTGGTCTGCGGGTCGAGCGACGCGTCGCCGCCCGCGTGCCAGGGACGGCCCAGGTAGAAGGTTCCGTCCGACACCTCACCGGTCACGGTCGACCCGGTGATGAGGAAGCCCTTGCGCCCGGCGGCCGTGCTGGGTGCCGTGATGTATCCGGCCGACGTACCGTTCCAGCGCTTCTTCAGGGCGATCACCGAACGGTCGATGACCGCCGTGGCGCGACCGAAGATGAAGTCCACGTTCCCCGTGATGTGGGAGTTCGTGACACGGACCCTGCCGAGCCGCTCCTTGGCGGCGGTGTCGAGGAGCAGCGTGTCCTGGTCACCGGTGACGATCACGCCGTCGAGGAGGATCTTGTCGGCCGCGGTGCGCAGGGCGACCGCCTGCTGGTCCTTGATGTCCTGGTTGGCGGCCTCGTCGAAGTCATTGGAGAACGTCAGATTGCGGGCCTGGAAGTCGTCGGCCTCGACCGCGACGGTGGCACTGCCGCTGGTGCCGTACGTGCCGCCGCCCGGCTTGGGCGTGCCGGAAGCGTTGTCGAAGACGATGACGGTGTCCTTGCGGCTGCCGCCCATGCCCTGGAACGTGATGTGCCGCTTGTCCGCCGGGACCTTCACGGCTTCGCGGTACGTGCCCGGGGCGATCTCGATGACGACGCGCTCGGAGTTCCCGGCGGGCACGGCGTCGACGGCCTGCTGCACGGTGGCGTACTGGCCGTCCTTGCCGACGGTGAGGGTGGTGTCGGCGGCCTGGACCGGATGGTCGGAGCTGCGGCCTGGTGATCGCTGCGGCCCCGCCCCCGACTTGAGCAGCCCGGGCACGGCCTTGGCCTTGTCGAGCCGGTACGCGTAGAACTCCTTCGGGTCGAAGGCGTCCCCGCCGCTCTCATTGCGCCCGCTGGTGTTCTCGAAGACGTTGCCGCGCTGCACGAGTTCGGCGGTGTCGTCCTTGATGACCGGGTTGGCGGTGCCGTCGAAGTAGCTGTTCTCCAGGACCATCTTGGTGGCGCCGCGCGCCCAGTTGCCGTACGACGTGGTGATGTCGGTGCCGGGCTCGTCCTCCAGGTAGTTGTTGTAGAGGTGGGCGTGGGCCGCGTTGTCGGTGGACGGGTTGCGCTGTTCGGACTCGCGGAACCAGTTGTGGTGGATGGTCAGGTCCGCGGTGACGTTCTCGGTCCAGCCGATGCCGAAGGTCTTGTTGTTGGTGCTCAGCTTGTTCCAGGACACGGTGACGTTGGTGGTGTCCTTACGGCTGTCGATCAGGCCGTCCGCCATGTGGCGGAGGTCGTTGTGGTCGATCCAGACGTGGTGGGCGCCGTCCATCTGGATGGCGTCCCAGTCGTGCTCCTTGTCGTTCCAGATGCCCGCGTACGAGTCCCGGATCGTCAGGTTCCGGATGATCACGTTGTGCACGCCCTCGCCGAGGAAGAAGCCGCCCCCGACAATCTCACCCGCCGACCCGGCCTCGGTGCTCCCGACGATGGTCTTGTCCGAGGCGACCTTGATCTCCTTGCCCTTCGGGTCCATGGTGATCGCGCCCGCGACGACGATGGTGTACGGCGCCTCGGCGGTGGCGTACTTCTCAAGCTCCGCCAGGGTCCGCACGGTCACGGTCTCGCCGTCACGGCCGCCGTACGTCCCGTCCTGCCCCAGCGCGTCGACGGACGCGAACCCGTCGGCCGCCTCCTCGGCCCAGGCCGCCGCGTCCCCCACGGCGGCCGCCTCCGCCCCGGCCCCGCCGCCGAACACCCCGGAGTCCGTCCCGTAGACGAACACCCCGGAGGCAAGCAGCGCCAACGGCAGACCGGCGGCGAGCGCGGTGCGCCTTCTGCGGTGCCGGGCTGACTTGTTGCGGTTCTCGGTCACGGTCACGGTCAATCCATTCCGTACGGGTGAACTCCTCGATGTCGTCGGGGAGTTGCCGCCTGGGGGCGGAAGGTTGCCGGTCGCCGCGGGTTCGGGCGGCGCATGCCCAGGCTCCGGAACCACCCGGCAACCTTCCCGTGCCGTGCGGCAACCCACATGCGTACAACCACCCCCCCCCACACACCGACACCCCCCACACCGAAAGGCACCCCCATGCCTACGCCCCCGAAGCCGCCTCCGAAGCCACCCGGCGAGCACCGTCGCCGCAGACTCGGCACACCCGCGAGGACCGCGCTCGCGTGCTGTGTGGCGCTGGCCGCCGCCGCGAGCATGACCGTGGCGAACGCCGCGACGGAGACCGGCTCCGTGGCCGAGGCGAAGGTCTGTGAGGCCTTCGGGACGATCACGCTGGGCAAGTACTACGTCAACAACAACCTCTGGGGGCAGGACAGCGGTACCGGCACCCAGTGCGTGTGGGACACCGCGCACGACGGCGACACCATCGGCTGGGGCACGGAGTACTCCTGGTCCGGGACCGACAACGACGTGAAGTCCTTCGCCAGTTCGGTACTCGGCTGGCACTGGGGCTGGAAGGTCGACCAGGCGAGCACCGAGCTGCCCGTCAAGGTCGGCGACCACAAGGACGTCAACACGTCCTGGGACTTCGACGTCAGCGCGGACCCCGGCACCATGAACGTCGCCTACGACCTGTGGCTGCACACCAAGTCCGACGTCGACTGGCAGGACCAGCCGAGCGACGAGGTCATGGTGTGGCTCAACCGGCAAGGCGGCGCGGGCCCGCTCGGCGAGAAGGTCGCCACCGTCAGCCTGGGCGGGGCCTCGTGGGACCTGTACGAGGGCGACATCGGCTGGAAGGTCCATTCGTTCGTACGGACCGAGAACACCACGTCCACCGCTCTCGACCTCGACGACTTCCTCGCCGAGCTGGTACGCCGCGGGCTGCTGTCCGACGCGAAGTACCTGACCGGGGTCGAGGCCGGAACCGAGGTCTTCAAGGGCACCGGGCGGGTCGACACCGGCGCCTACTCCGTCGACGTCAACTGATCCCCACCTCCTGAACCCCAACTCCCCCAACACGAACGGAGATCCCCCATGCGCAGGACGAGCGCGGCACGACACGGCCGCGGCAGCCGCAAGACCCTGACGGCGGCCGCCGCCGCGGTGACCGCCGGTGCCGCCCTGGCGGCCCTCGGCACCGCGTACGCCACCTCGGCGCCGCAGGAGCAGGCCGCCAAGGCGGCCGCCGCCGAGCCCATCGGGTACGGTGCCGGAACCACCGGCGGCGCGGGCGGCGAGACCGTCACCGTCTCGGACGCCGGTGCGTTCACCGAGGCCGTGCAGCAGGACGGGCCCCTGGTGGTGCAGGTCGACGGGACCATCGAGCTGAGCGAGATGACGAAGGTCGCCGCCGACAAGACCGTGGTGGGCGTGGGCACCGCCGGGAAGATCACGGGCAGCGGACTCAATGTGAGCGGCGTGCAGAACGTGATCATCCAGAACCTGACGCTCAGCGGCTCCAACGACGACGCCATCAACGTCCAGGAGTCGTCGAAGGTCTGGCTCGACCACAACGACATCTCCGGGGCGAAGGACGGCGGCCTCGACATCAAGCGCGGCTCCACCGACATCACCGTGTCCTGGAACCACGCGCACGACCAGGACAAGAACATGCTGCTCGGGCACTCCGACGACAACGGCGACCAGGACACCGGCAAGCTGCGGGTGACGTACGACCACAACTGGTTCGACGGCACGAACCAGCGCAACCCGCGGGTCCGCTTCGGCAACCCGGTGCACGTCGTGAACAACTACTTCAGCAACGTCGGCTCGTACGGTGTCGCGTCCACGATGGACGCGGGCGTGCTCGTCGAGGCGAACTACTTCGAGAACACCGAGGACCCGTTCCACGTCGGTGAGGGCGACTCCGGACCGGGCTCGCTCGTGGCCAAGGACAACCACCTGGAGAACTCGGGCGAGGGCCAGACCGGCGGCGACGTCGAGGCCATCCCGTACGAGTACACCCCGGAAGCGGCGACGAGCGTCAAGGACTCCGTCACCGCGGGTGCGGGCGTCGGCAAGCTCTGACGACGCCCGCACCCGGCTGAGGGACCTAAGGGTTCAGAGGGACCTAAGGGTTCATCAGCCCAGAAGCCCCTGTTCGGCCAGCTCCGCTCGTACGAGCGTCGCGAACTCGGTGGCACCCCGCACGGACGTGTGGGTGTTGTCACCGAGTTCCGTCATCAGGTACAGCGGCTTGGAGTCCTCCGGGCCGAGCTCCTCGACCCGGTCCTTGGACAGGGCCGTGAGGTCGATCAGGGGGACGCCCAACTCGGCGGCCAGGGCGCGCATTTCGGCCGGAAGGTCGACGCCCTGGCCGTTGATGTGCAGGGCAACCCCGTTGTTCAGGGTGCCGTCGGAGTTGAACCAGCGGCGCACCAGCGGGGTCACCAGGACCGGGCGGCCGCCGCGGGCCCGCACGCGCTCGACCATGTCGGTCAGGTGCGTGCGGTAGTCCGCGGCGGTCGTCTGCTTATCGTTGTGCCCGAACTGGAAGAGCACCGTGTCGCCCTCCGCGACCCGGTGCTCCAGCGCCGCGAACAGCGCCGGGTGGGAGCGGAACGACCCGGAACTCTCCCCCGAGTCGGCGTAGTTGGCGACGGCCACACCGCTGCCGTAGTGCTGTGGCAGCAGCTGCCCCCAGCCCGAGTACGGAGCCACCGCCTGATCGCTCACCGTCGAGTCGCCGGCCAGGAACAGCGTGCGCGTCCGCGGCGCCGGGCGGACGTCGATATCCGCGAGCCGGGGTGCCGCCCCGCCGAACCGCAGGTCGAGCCCCGGGCTTCCGCCCGGCCCGGTCGGCTCGCCCTCCGGCTCCCGCACGTCGACGGTGACGGCCCGGCGTACCGTCTCACCGGCCGCCGTCGCCGTCTCGGGGAGCAGTGCCCTGCGGGCCTCGGCGGTGAGGTCCGTACGCCCGGCCTCCGCGCCGCCGAGCCGGACCGTGATGTCGTACGTGCCCGGGGGCAGGTCGTAATGGCAGACGACCGGGGCGGTGCCGGTGCAGGCGGCCGACGGGGCAGGGCGGGAGCCGTTGTCCGGCGCCGCGGGCGCCGTAGCCGTCGCCGTTCCCGTGGGGAGCGTGCAGCCTGCCACGACACAGGCGGCCGCGAGAAGTACAGCTCGTCTCATCGCGCCGCACCACCGGGCATCCGGTCGCCCACCAGGGCGAGGTTCTGGATCGCGGCGAGGCCGAACAGGGCGGTTTCGTTGGTGTTGATGCGCGGATTCTCGTGGCCGGGCTCCAGGGTCGCTGGGCCCTCGATCTCCGTCATCGACCACTCGAAGGCCCGGGTGTAGCCGTCGCTGTCGTAGAACTTCTGCCAGGCGCGGGCGGCCAGTTCGGCGTCGTCGGTGTGCGCGGCGGCGTAGGCGTCCATGCGGGAGTGGCCCTGGAAGAGCAGCAGAGTGCCGAAGTCACTGCCGTAGCGCTCGCGTTGCTGCGCCTTCGTGGCGTTGAAGTAGCGGCAGTAGTCGAGCCAGGCCGCCTCGAAGTCCGGCTCCTCGATCAGATCGATCAACTCGGCGCACATCTCGACCAGACCGAACATGGCCGACAGATGCGAGACCTCCACCTTGGGTTTCTCCGCCACCGCGAAGTGCCCGGTGTCGAGGTCGTACAGGCCGCTGCCCTGCACGAAGCCGTTGGGCTGCGCGCCGATGGTGGCCATGGTGGAGCGCAGCCGGGCCTCGGCCTTCTTCGCCTTGGGGCCGCGGCGCTCCCACTCGGTGAGCCAGGCCGCGGCAAGGCCGCTCCAGTCGGTGCCGAAGCCGATGGACAGGGCATGCGGGTCCGGCTCGTACGGCTCGGTGCGGATCTTGCGCAGCGGGTCGATGGCGAGGAACGTCTCGTCGGAGTCGACGAGCGCGTGCATCAGGTCGCCGACGCGCTCGTCCGCGGTGAGGAAGTAGTAGGGGCGCCGGTAGACGGCGGTCGAGATGCGCTGCTGTTTCGCGCTGTCCGCGAAGTGCTGCACACCGTGCCGGGTGCCGAGCCCGGCCCACTTGCCCAGGTGGTAGACGTCGACCTCGCCGGTATGCCGGGTCATGGCCTCGGCGAAGCGGAAGATGTCGGCCCGGCCCGAGCGCAGATACGCGTACCAGAGCCACAGGTCGGGCGAGAGCTCGGAGTTGTCCCAGGCGTAGCCGCCGACGTCGTACCGCCACTGGTGCCGGTCCGGGTCATACGTGTGCATGATGTCGCCGTAGTCCCAGAAGCCGTACCAGCGGCGCTGCTCGACCTGGTCCTTGTAGTACGTGAAGAGCCGGTCGAGCTGGTCCTCGATCTTGGCCTTGGCGGCGTCCCCGCGGTCGACGGGGCTGAAGAGACCGCCGAAGACCCCGGCCCGGGCCATGTCGCGGGCGGATGCGGCAAGTTGGGGTGGTCGCGAGGCCGCCTGCGCCTGGGCGAGCAGCTCGTCCGCGCTGGGGGTGGCGGCATTCGCCCAGAACATCAACTCGCTGGTGCGGGCGATGCCGTACGGGGTGCCGAAGCCGGGCTCGTAGTCCTCGTAGGTGATGTTGAGCCCTTCGAGCTGCTCGGGATAGCTGTCCTGGCCCATGCCGTCGTGGTAGAAGCGCAGGTCCATGGGACGGGCCTCGGGCGACCAGAGCCAGAGCGTGACCTCGGCGGCGTCACCGGCCGCACCCCGGATGTCCAGCTGGGCGGGGTGCTTCTGCCAGAAGTCCCGCAGCCCGAAGGAGAGTCCACCGCTCACTCCGCCGACGTACCCGAAGCCCCGCGCACGATGCCCGCCACCCGCGGCGATCCACCCGTGGCCGGGCTTGGTCCGCTTACGCAGCGAGAACCCGTCGGCCGACAGCTGTGCGAGCGTGTAGTCGCCCCAGGTCGGCACGTACTGAAGACGGCTTGTGACCCGCTGGTCCCAGGTCGACGGGTCGGGCAGCTTCTCGCCCTTGACCTGCGCCGCGCGGACGGCGGCACCGGGGTCGCGACGCAGCCCCGTGATCCCCTGCACGGCCTCGGTGAGGAAACCCTTGCCCTCACCCGCGAGACGGATATGGCGGTCGTACGGCTTGTCGCGCAGCGGCACGCTGAAGCGGACGCCGAGCCCCCGGATGAAGTCGCCTTCTCGCCCGCGGGCGGGCTGCTCCCCGTCGTACGTCATGGTGTGCACCATGCGGAAGGACTCGCCCCCCGCGTAGAAGTAGAGCCGGATGACGAAAGGCAGCCAACTGCGCCCGCCCTTGCGATGCTTGCCGTCGATCCGGACCACCGCACGGACCGGCCCGTGCTGCTCGACCTTCGCACCGCTGGTATCACCGTCGAACCGTTCCCAGCGCTCCGAGCCCTGATCGTCCTCGTCCGGGGTGCCCTGGCGGAGCAGCACGAGCCGACCGTCGGTGGCGATGGGGGTGCGCCCCCGGACCACGGATGCGACGATCCGTCCACCGTCCTTGGGGATCACGGCCTTGATGACGCCCGTGTCGACGGTGATGGTCCCGGCGGTCTGACTGACGGTGACGCGCTCCTGCGGCTCGGCGGCCGTCCCAGCGGCCAACGTAAACGCGTCGGCGTCCGCGGCCGCCGTGCCGGTGCCCACCGCGTGGGCGGTCCACTTCAGCGTGCCGTCGGGCCAGTAGGCGGTGGGCCAGGTCTGTACGGGCACCTCCTTGCCGTCGGCGGTCGTGAGCCGGAAGCCGGTGTCGCCGGGGTGCGTCCCCTTGGGCCAGGGAACGCCGAAGGTCGAGCCCGGGGCGGCGCCGAGACGGCCGTCCTCCAGCCAGGAGACGGTGACGGGTTCGGCGGCGGGCGGTTGGGCGGCGGCAGCCTCGGGTGCGGACGAGCCGAAGGGCACGGCGGCGCCTACGGCGGTGGCGGTGGCGGCCTTGAGCAGAGTTCTCCGCGGTACAGAGGACATACGACTCCTAGGGATCCGATCCAGCCCGTCCGGGACTTGAGGACGGGGCCAACTACCAGCCCGTCCGGCGTTTGAGGACGAGCGCGTACAGCGCGACAAAGCGGGGGTCTGGGGGCCGCAGGCCCCCAGTTACGGGAAGGGGCGGGACTGGGGAAGAAAAAACGCCCGACTACGCCCGCCGCTCCACAGCAAGCACCGCCCCCACAAGAACCCCCAACGCGGGAGCGACAAGCGGTGCCGCAAACCACGCGGATACGGCAACCACGGCAAACCCACAAACCACCACGAACGACCCCACCGGATCCCGCACGGTCCGCCGAACCGCCCCAGCGAGCAACACCCGCCAGGAGGCACCGGGCGCCCACCGGACAGCGGCCCGGAGCCCGGCCACCACGGCACAGAGCAGGGCAAGCACCCCTACGGCGCCGACGAACGGACCACCGGGCAATCCCGCCCGTACCAACGCAAGGTCGAGCCCCACGAGCAGCACGGCCAGCAGGCCCGCGGCCCCCACCACCCAGCCGCGCCGCCCCATCGCCGACCGCACGTCGGCCGCGAAGTGCCGCCACCCCGAGGCCGAGTGCCGAAGGTGCCGCCGCAGATGCGCCGCCCCGGCTGCGAACGCGGCGGGCAGCGTGACGAGCGGCAACCCGGCGAGCGCGATCCACACGCCGGTGAGCAGGCACTCGGCAAACACCCCGAAGCGTTCCCGGAGCAGCACCCGGCTCACCCCTTCAGCCCCGATGTCGCCATCCCATCGATCAGATAGCGCTGAAAGACAAGGAAGAAGAGCAGCACCGGCAGAAGCGCGACGAGTGACATAGCGATCATGCCGCCGTAGTCGGCGACGCCCTCCTGGTCGACGAACATCTTCAGACCGAGCGAAACGGTGTATTTCTCGGGCTCG
Organism: Streptomyces sp. NPDC002851; assembly: GCF_053591935.1. NCBI lineage: Bacteria > Bacillati > Actinomycetota > Actinomycetes > Kitasatosporales > Streptomycetaceae > Streptomyces > Streptomyces sp. NPDC002851. The sequence goes on from NZ_JBSFUT010000021.1 coordinate 117,956, forward strand.
TTGAGGTAAATCAGCGGTCCCATGAAGTCGTTCCAGGCATTGATGAACGTAAAGATGGCGCTGGTGATGAGAGCGGGTCGGCACAGCGGCAGCACGATCGACCAGTAGATGCGCGGATGGCCGCAGCCATCGAGGCGCGCGGCCTCGTCCAGTTCCTTGGGCAGGTTCCGCATGAACTGCACCATGAGGAAGACGAAGAACGCCTCGGTCGCGAGGTACTTGCCGATCAGCAGCGGCGTGTACGTATTGATGAGGCCGAGTTTCTGAAAGAGCACGTACTGCGGGATGAGGAGCACGTGGTACGGAAGCAGCAGCGTGCCGATCATGAGCGTGAACAGCAGATTGCGGCCCGCGAAGCGGATGCGCGCCAGGGCGTACCCCGCAAGCGAGCAGGAGATCAGCACGCCGAGCACCGAACCGCCCGCGACGAACAGCGAGTTGACGAAGAACGTACCGATCGGGAGGTCCGCGATGCCCTCGGTCAGGCGGTGGTAGTTGTCGGCGATGGGCTCGGTCGGCAGCAGGTCGAGGCTGCCGACGATCTCGTCACCGGGCTTGACGGAGGCGCCGATCAGCCAGACCACGGGGTACAGCACCACGGCGAGCACGGCGAGCGCGCCAAGATGCCAGGCGAGCGAACCGGCGCCACGACGCCGGACAGCGGCGAGTGCGGTCATCGGGTCGCCTCCCCCTCGTAATGCACCCAGCGCTTCTGGGACCAGAACAGAACCGCCGTCACCAGAGCCACCGCGAGCAGCAGCAGCCACGCCATCGCGGAGGCGAGCCCCATCCGGCTGTTCTCGAAGCCCTGGACGTACAGATAACAGGTGTAGACGAGCGAACCGTCCGCCGGACCGCAGGCGTTGCCGCCCGCGCCGCCGCCGACGATGTACGCCGAGGCGAAGATCTGGAAGGAGTGGATGGTCTCCAGGAGGACGTTGAAGAAGAGCACCGGGGTGATCATCGGCAGGGTGATGCTCCAGAACCGGCGCCAGGGCCCGGCGCCGTCCACCTCGGCCGCCTCGTACAACTCGACCGGCACCTGCTTCAGACCCGCCAGGAAGATCACCATGGGGGCGCCGAACTGCCAGACGGTGAGCGCCACCAGGGCGTACAGAATCCACTCGGGGTCGCCGATCCAGCCGCCCACGTCCATGCCGAGGGCCTGCTGCGCACGGTCCACGAGCGCGTCGTCGGAGAAGATCGCCTTCCAGACGACGGCGACGGACACGCTCGCGCCGATCAGCGACGGGGCGTAGAACGCGGCCCGGTAGAAGGCCTGCCCGCGCCGCTGCTGCGCGAGCAGCAGCGCCACGCCCAGGGCGAGGGCCAGCTTGAGCGGGGTGCCGATGACGACGTACCACAGGGTCACGGACACCGAGTGGCGCCAGCGCGGGTCGGCGAACATCTCGGCGAAGTTGTCGAGGCCGATCCAGCGCGGGGCGTCGAAAAGGTTGTAGTCGGTGAAGGCGAAGTACAGCGAGGCGATCATCGGTCCCGCGGTGAGCAGCAGGAACCCGGCGATCCACGGCGACATGAAGAGATAGCCGGCGAGGTTCTCACGGCGGCCCCGGCGGCGCTGTGCGGCGGGCCCGCCGGTCCCCCCGTCGCGGGAACTGCCCGGCGGGCCCGCCCGATCGGTGGATGCGTCGGCTTCGCTGCCGCCCGCCACGGCGGCGGAGGCCTGGCTCACGGTCGTCATTCCCCTCGGCCGCCGAGCGCCGTCGTCGCCTCGGTGAAGTACTGCTTCACCGCTTCGCCCACGGAGCGCTTGCCGAGGGTGAGTTCCTCGGCGATCCGCAGGAAGGCCGACTCGCAGATGTCGGCGCCCGCCGGGTGCGGGGTGATGGTCTCCAGGACTCCGGCGTCGACGAGGGACTTCTCGTACGCGGAGATCTCCTGGTCGACCGGGTTCGTGGGCTTGTACGCCTCGTCCTGCTCGGTGGTGGCGGGCACCCCGCGGTCGTATCCCATGATCTTGCCGACCTCGGGGTCGTGCACCATGAAGTCGATGAACTGGGCGACTTCCTTGGGGTGTTGGGTGCGTTTGGAGGCACTGAGCATCAGCGAGCCGAGGTACTGGCCGGTCTTCTTGCCGTCGGTGGTGGGGATGGGCATGAGCCCGTACTCGCTCTTGCCCTCGGCGCTGTAGCGGTTGGTGAAGTTGTCCCAGGTGAACTCGCCGGCCGCGAGCTCGGCGGTGACCGCGGACTTGGGCTTGGCCTGGACGACCTTCTTGGTGTCGGCGACGAGTCCGGCGCGGGTGTCGGCCCGGGCCTTCGTCCACCAGGTGGTGAGGTCGGCCTCGCTGAAGCCGAGGCCCTGCTCCGTGAAGAACGCCTTGCCGTGCTGGCGCAGATACAGGTCGTACAGGTACATGACGCCGTACATGCCGCTGTCGCCTGCGCGTCCGGTCCTGTCGCGGATCTTCTTGAGGGCGGCGTCGAAGTCGTCCCAGGTCCAGCCCTGTTCGGGCGTGATGCCCGCTCTGGTGTAGACGGGTTTGTCGATGACCAGGGCCATGGAGTTGGAGCCGACCGGGACGCCGAGCAGCTTGCCGTCGACGACGCCGAACTTCTCCAGGCCCGCGCGGAAGTTGTCCATGCTGAGGTTGCCCGCCTCGACCTGCTGATTGAGGTCGAGGAGTACGTTCTTGGCATCGTACTTGCGCAGAAAGCCGATGGCGTTCTGGAAGACGTCCGGCGGATTGCCCCCGGACGCCTGGGTGTTGAACTTCTTCCAGAAGTCGAGGTACGGCTGGAAGTCGGTCTTGACCTTGATCTTCGGGTGCTTCTTCTCAAACAGCTTGATCGATTCATTGATGCGCTTCGCCCGGTCGTCGGCGCCCCACCAGGAGTACCGGATGGTGACCGTGCCATCGGCACCGGCGCCCGTGCCGCAGCCCGCAGCCGTGAGGCCGAGAGCTGCGGCGGAGCCGCCCATGAGCTTGAGCGCGGCGCGGCGGTCGACTCCCTCGACCCCATGAACACCCTTGGTGGTCCGCACGGTTCGTCCTCCAGGCGTACGTTGAAACGTTCCAGAAAGCGCTTGCCGTCAAGGTAGAGAGCGGGCCCCGGGGAGTCAACGGTTCGGACGGAAGAAGGATCGAGGTGCTTCAACTAGGCACGGACGCCGACCACTTGGACTTAGCGACGTAGATCGATGGGACCGTCGGCGACCGGCACACCGAAGTCCGGGGTGCCGTCGGACCTCCAGGTGAACGGCTGCACGCGGGTGTGCCGGTTGGGGTCGTTCAGCGGATCGCCCTCGATCTCCTTGTACTGGCGCGCGTGGTACACGAGGACATCGGTCCGGCCGTCCTCGGCGACGGTGAACGAGTTGTGCCCCGGCCCGTATTGCTTGTTCTCCTCACTGCTGACGAACACCGGCTCGGGCGACTTGACCCAGGACGCCGGATCCAGCAGATCGCTGTCCGCGTCGGCGGTCAGCAGCCCCATGCAGTAGTTGCTGTCGGTGGCGCTGGCGGAGTACGTCATGAACACGCGGCCGTTGCGCTGGATCACCGAGGCGCCCTCGTTGACCTTGTAGCCGACGCGCTCCCAGGGCAACTCCGGGGTGGTGAGCCGCACTTGGGGTCCGGTGATGGTCCAGGGGTTGGCCATCTTGGAGAGGAAGATGCCGGTGTTGTTGTCCATTCCGGGCTCGTGCTGCGCCCAGGCGAGATAGCGGGTGCCGCCGTGGGTGAAGGTGGTGGCGTCGAGCGAGAAGGTGTCCCAGGCCGTGACGATCTGCCCCTTCTCGGTCCACTTCCCCCGGAACGGGTCGGGGTTCCGGTTCTCCAGGACCCACATCCGGATCTTCCACACGTCGTCGGCCGGCGCGGCGGCGAAGTAGATGTACCAGGCGCCGTCGATGTGATGCAGCTCCGGCGCCCAGATGTGTGCGCCCATGTCACCGGTCTCGTGCGCCCGCCAGATCACCGCTTCGTCGGCGTTACTGAGACCGGCAAGAGAGTCCGAGCGGCGCAGGATGATGCGGTCGTACTCGGGGACGGTGGCGGTGAAGTAGTAGCGGTCGTCGGCGGGGTGCCGGTGAATGTGCGCGTCGGCGCGCTGCCGCACGAGCGGATTGGCAGCAACGGCGCGCCGGTCTGCCGTGGCGGCCCGGGCCAGGCCGGGGGCGGCCACGGTGAGGGCGGTGGCGGCGAAGGTGCCCTTGAGGAGGGTTCTGCGGGCGGGAAAGTCGGGGCGGCTCATAGGGGCCTTTCGGGAATGAGGAACGGGGGCGCGACGCACCGCCGGTGGGCCGGAGTCCCGTCAACGGTGCACGCACACACGGCCGTTCGGGATTTCGTACGGCATCTGCAATCCCGAACGCCAAAACGGTAAGGCGGCGTTACGGCAGGGTCAACGGGCGTGACGGAACCGCAGGTCGTACGGATGACGTCAGCCCGGGCGGCGCCGCCCCGCCGGAGGACCGGCGGGGCGGCGCCATGCGGCAGGTGGCACGCGGCACGTGTCAGGTGGCACGCGGTTCAGCGTTCGGCGATGCGCATGAACGTCACCGAGTTACCCGGGAACGTATGCGTGAACTGGCGCGACACCCCCTTCACCGTGGACGTTTCCGGCTTGACCGGGCGTTCGGTCGCGGTGTTCTCCGCGTCCGGGGCCGCTTCCAACGTGGTGAGCCGTGCGGTGTCGGCGATGGAGTCGGTGCCCAGGTCGATGCGCGTGCGGGCGGCCGTGTCCTGGGCGTTGACGACCTTGACGATCAGGTCGCCGGTGGCCTGGTCGCGGGTGACGACCTGGCGGAACGGCTCGGCCTTCGCGTCGTCGGTGAAGCTGCCCCACTCCTTGCCGTCGAGGTAGAGCGTGACCTGGCGGCCGCGCACCTTGATCTCGATGTCGTAGGTGCGGCCGGTCTCGATGGTGGTGTTCTTCTCCGTGCCCGCGATGGTGTGCTTGGCGCCGTCTACAGCCTTCTCCACGGCCGACCGGGAGTTGCCCCAGCCGCCGAGGTTCCACCAGTAGTGGTTGCCGGTGTCCTTGACGCCGAAGGCGACGAGGAAGCCCTCCTTGCCGGACTTCTTCGTGGCCTTGACCTTCAGGTCGTAGTTCTGCCAGCCCTTGTCCCCGGCGGTGACCATGGTGTTCTCGGCGGTCTCGTCGGACTGGACGTACGCGCCGTCCTGGACGGCCCACTCGCCCGCGTCGCCCGCCTTCGTCCACTGGCTCGCATCGCCGGAGAAGTCGTCGGAGAGCAGTTCCATGCCGTCCTCGCCGGTCACCCGGACGTCGTCGTACGCGGCGCTTGTGGCCCAAGTGGAGAGGCCGACCGCGCCGGTGATCGGGGCGGACTGCGCGGGCGTGCCGGACGCCTTGCTGGGCACGACCCGGTCGCCCGTGTTGGTCATGAACAGCTTCTGCATCTCGTAATTCGCCGAGCCCCAGGACCGGTTGTTGTCGAACCAGATCATGTCCGGCTTCCACTGCGCGTCGTGCACGTCCGCGAGCAGCGGGGCGTACGAGGCGAGCTTGACGACGTCCGCGTTGCGTTCCAGGCCCGTCATGAACGCGGCTTCCGCGAGGGCGTTGGAGAAGCGGTTGCCCTGGGAGGCGTACTCGCCGAGGAAGACCTTCGGGCCCGAACGGTCGTAGGAGTCGTAACGGTCGTTGTTCTCCAGGAACCACGCGGGGCTGTTGTAGTAGTGCTCGTCGACCATGGCGACGTTCGCCTCGCGGTTCAGCTCCCAGGCGCGGTCGAAGGTGGCGCCGCTGTCGTCCGGGCCGGAGTTGCTGATGACCTGGATGTCGGGGTACTTGGCCTCGATGGCCTTGCGGAACTCCTTGAAGCGGGCGAAGAACTCGTCGGGCAGGTTCTCCTCGTTGCCGACCTCAAGGCGCTTGAGGCCGAACGGCTCGGGATGGCCCATCTCGGCGCGCTTCTTGCCCCACTCGCTGGTGGCGGACCCGTTGGCGAACTCGATGAGGTCGAGGGTGTCCTGGATGTGGCGCTTGAGGAGCTCGGGGTCGTCGGTGGCCTTGTTCTGGCCGCAGCCGGTGACGAGCGCGGGTACGACGGGCAGCGCCTCGGCGCCGATGTCCTCCGCGTACTGGAAGTACTCGTAGTATCCGAGGCCGTAACTCTGGTTGTAGCCCCAGAAGTTGTGGTTGGTGGCCCGCTCCTCGACCGGGCCGATGGTGTCCTTCCACTGGTACGAGCGCTCGCGCTGCCAGCCGGACGCCTCGTCGTACGCCTCGTGGCTGCCGGTGTTGACGAGGCAGCCGCCGGGGAACCGCAGGAACCCGGGCTTCAGGGCGGCGATCTTCTCGGCGAGGTCCTTGCGCAGCCCGTTCTCGCGGCCCTTGTAGGTGTCGCGCGGGAAGAGCGACACCATGTCGAGCGCGGCGGGCTGCGCGGTGGCGACGGTGAGTCGGCCGGTGCCGCTGGTGCGGGCGGCGGTGAAGGTGGCGGTGTACTTGGCCCAGCCGCCGCGCGCGGTCACGCGCTTGGCCCCGGCGAGCTCCCCGTCGGCGTCGTGCAGGGTGACGGTGAGCGGGGCCGAGCCGTCGGTGCGGGCCCAGACGGAGAAGTCGTAGGTCTTGCCGCGCTCGACCGAAATCCCCTCGTTGTAGCCGGTGTTGGTGACCGAGGAGTCGGCGCCGAGGTTCAGGTAGGTGCGATTGCGGGCGTTCAGTCGGCCGTCGTCGTCGGCCGTCGCTGCCGTGCCCTCGGTCTTCCAGGAGGTCAGCGAGGTGTACTGGGAGTTGTCGACCGGCGCGTACTCGAAGGAGCGGTTCTGCACGAGCTCGGCGTACAGGCCGCCGTCGGCGGCGTGGTTGATGTCCTCGTAGAAGACGCCGTACATGGTGTCGTCGATGGCCGGTCCTTCGGCGGCCGCGTCGACGTCGAGGGTGTAGTCGGCCACCTCGGCGGCCTGGGCGGGTTCGGTGGGGGCGGCGACGAGGGTGCCCACGAGGAGGGCGGCGCCCGCCAGACCGAATCTGGAGCGGAATGAATGCATACGGAGTCCCGTTCCGTTCAGTACTTCTCTGTTCGAGATATCAGACGAGATTCGGAAGTTCGAACGGGACGATATGCGGGGAGAGTTGGAGGGGTCAACGGTGCGGACAGGGTCCATGAGGCAACCTCCGCGCGGCCGGGCGGCGACTCAGAGGCGTCATCGTCACCATCCCCCACGACGGATGAGGTACCGATGTCCCACCCCGCACGCTCCAGACACCGGCGCCGCCCCGGCAGACTCGCCATCGGCGCCCTGGTCACCGCGCTCGTGGCCGGTGGCGGGCTGACCGCCACCCAGTTGGCGGGGGCCGCACCCGCCACGCCCGCGGCCCTCACGCCCGCGGCCCTCACGCCCGCCACCGCCCCCGCCAACAGCGCCGCCAAGGCACTTGCCGCCGCTCGCATCGCCGAGCGGCTCGGCCGCGGCCCGGTGGCCGTGCCCTCCGGGGACGGAGTGCTCGTCACCTGGCGGATGCTCGGCGACGATCCGGCGGACGTCTCCTTCCGCCTCTACCGCGACGGCACCGAGATCGCCGCGACCGGGAACACCAACTACCTTGATCCGGACGGCACTTCGGGGGCCACCTACGAGGTGCGCGCCGTGGTCGGCGGGACCGAGCAGCCCGGCGAGAAGACCTCCGTGTGGGCGGGCGGACGGCTCGACATCCCGCTTGATCAGCCGCCGGGCGGCACCACCCAGGACGGCGTCCGCTACACGTACTCCGCCAATGACGCGAGCGTCGGGGACCTGGACGGCGACGGCGACTACGAGATCGTGCTCAAGTGGGCGCCGTCCAATGCCACCGACTCCGCCAACTCCGGCACCTGCACCGGGCCCACCGTCTACGACGCCTACGACCTGAGCGGCACCCGGCTGTGGCGGGTCGACCTCGGCACCAATGTGCGCAGCGGCTCGCACTACGACTCGTTCCAGGTGTACGACTACGACGGCGACGGCAAGGCCGAGATGGCCGTGCGCACGTCGGACGGCTCGGAGGACTCCGCCGAGACCGTCATCGGGGACCCGGACGCGTCCCATCTCGACGAGAACTGCGCCGTATTGACCGGCCCCGAGTTCCTGTCCGTCTTCAACGGCACCACCGGCAAGGTGATGGACTCCGTGCCCTTCGAGCCCGCGCGCGGGAACGTGGCCGACTGGGGCGACACCTGGGGGAACCGTTCGGGACGGCTGCTCTCCGCCACCGCGTATCTCGATGGAGCAAAGCCCAGCATGGTGTTCACGCGCGGGATCTACGAGCGGGTGGCGCTCGCCGCGTACGACTGGAACGGCTCCGATCTGACCCGCCGCTGGACGTTCGACTCCAACTCCTCGACCAACTACGGCAAGGGCTACGACAAGCAGGGCAACCACAATCTCGCGGTGGCCGACCTCGACGGCGACGGCAAGGACGAGATCGTGTACGGCGCGATGGCCGTCGACGACAACGGCCATGGCCTGTGGACCACGAAGCTCGGCCACGGCGACGCCCTGCACGTCGGCGACCTGAACCCGGCCCGCGCGGGTCTGGAGTCCTTCAACGTGCACGAGAGCACGTCGGCCGCGTACGGCTACGAGATGCACGACGCGCGGACCGGCGAGATCCTGTGGGGCTCGCGCACCGGCTCCGACGTCGGGCGCGGGATCTGCGCCGACCTGACCCGCGAGCACGCGGGGGCCGAGTGCTGGTCGAGTGCGGGCGGCTTCTACGCGGCGGACGGCACGAAGATCAGCGACAGTGTGCCGTCCTTCGGCGGCGGCGCCTCGTACAACTCGGCGATCTGGTGGGACGGCGACGCCCACCGCGAGCTGCTCGACCACCGCTGGTCGGGCTCGGCGGGCTCCGGCTACGGGCAGATACTCAAGCACACCGGCAGCACCGAGCTGACCCGCCTCTGGTACGACCAGGAGGCCCGCTCCAACAACTGGACCAAGGGCAACCCCTCGCTCTCCGCCGACCTGCTCGGCGACTGGCGTGAGGAGATGCTCTGGCGGAACGCGGACTCCACGGCACTGCGGCTCTACACCACGCCGTACGCGACCGAGTACCGGCTGCCGACGCTCATGCACGACCCGGTCTACCGCACGGGCGTGGCCTGGCAGAACACCGGCTACAACCAGCCGCCGCAGGTGAGTTACTACCTGGGCACCAAGTGACGCCGTAACTACGCGGGCAGGATCGGCAGCCGTGCCCCGTCCCGCTGGAACAGCGGAATCCGTTCCAGCGGGGCGGGCACGGTCACGTCCGAGCCGCCCGCGTACTCCTCGCCGGTCCAGGCATCGGTCCAGCGCGCGCCCGCGGGGAGGTGGACGGTCCTGGTCCGCGCGCCGGGCTCCAGGACGGGCGCCACCAAGAGATCGGGGCCGAAGAGATACGCGTCGTCGACCGCCCAACAGGTGTCGTCCGCCGGGAACTCCAGGAACAGCGGCCGCATCACCGGCAGGCCCTCCTCGTGGGCGGCGCGCATGACGTCCATGACGTACGGCTTGAGGCGGTCCCTGAGGTGGACGTACCACTCCAGGACGGCGCCCGCCTCCGGTCCGTATGACCAGACCTCGTTCGGTCCGCCGGTCATGTCGGGGCCGAGCGGCATGCCCGGGTCGCGGTAGCCGTGCAGCCGCATCAGTGGGGAGAGCGCCCCGAACTGGAACCAGCGGACCATCACTTCGCGGTACGCGGGGTCATCCGGGTCACCGCCGTGGAAGCCGCCGATGTCGGTGTTCCACCAGGGGATCCCGGAGAGCCCGGCGTTCAGACCGGCCGCGATCTGGCGGCGCAGCGTCGGCAGGTCCGTGCCGATGTCACCGGACCAGAGGGCGGCACCGTAACGCTGACTGCCCGCCCAGGCCGAGCGGTTGAGGGTGATCACCTCGGGCTGCCCGGCGGACCGCAGGCCCTCGTGGAAGGCGCGGGCGTTCTCGCGCGGGTAGAGATTGCCGACCTCGAGGCCGGGGCCCGCGTGGTAGCGCAGGTTGGCGGCGAAGGCGGGCTTGAGCTCCGGCTCGCAGGCGTCCAGCCAGTAGGCCCGAATGCCGTACGGCTCCAGGTAGTTGGCCCGCACCCGGTCCCAGAGGAACGCGCGCGCCTCCGGGTTGGTCGCGTCGTAGAAGGCGACCTGGACCGGGGCAGCGACCTGTTTGTCCGGCCAGTCGGCATGCGCGAGCGGCCCGTGCTCCGTGCCGATGAACAGGCCGCGCTGTTCCATGGTCCGGTGGTGCTCACTCAGCGGCGACACGGACGGCCATACCGACACCACCAACTCCACGCCCAGCGCGCGCAGTTCGGCGGTCATCGCGGCCGGGTCGGGCCACTGCTCCGGGTCGAAGCGCCACTCCCCCAGGTGCGTCCAGTGGAAGAAGTCGCAGACGATGGCCGACAGGGGCAGGCCGCGCCTCTGGTACTCGCGGGCCACGGCGAGGAGTTCGTCCTGGGTGCGGTAGCGGAGCTTGCACTGCCAGAATCCGGCGGCCCACTCGGGCAGCATCGGCGTGCGGCCGGTGGCGGCGCTGTAGCGGCGCTGGCCGTCGGCGGGGCTGCCCGCGGTGATCCAGTAGTCGATCTGGCGGGCCGAGTCGGCGACCCAGCGGGTGCCGTTGGCGGCGAGCTCGACGCGGCCGATCGCCGGGCTGTTCCACAGGAACGTGTAGCCGCGGCTCGAGACCAGGACCGGGATGGCGACTTCGGCGTTGCGCTGCACCAGGTCGAGGACGCTGCCCTTCTGGTCGAGCAGGCCGTGCTGGTGCTGGCCGAGGCCGTAGAGCCGTTCGCCCTCGTACGCGCAGAAGCGCTGCTCAAGTCGGTGGTGGCCGTTCCCCGTCGCGGTGTAGAGGCGCGGGCCCGGCCACCAGAAGTGGGCGCGCTCCTCGGCAAGGAGTTCGGCGCCGGTGTCGGTGCGGGTGAACCGTACGAGCCCTTCGGCGTCGATGTGCGCGGTGAGCGCGCCGACCGTGAGACGGCCCTGCCCGTGCTCGATCTCCGGGCGGGTGTCGTTGGCGTCCTCCGGTGCGTCGAGGAGGGCCCCGGGCAGCCCGTCGAGCATCCCGCCGCCGCCGAGGCGGGCGCGGACGCGGATCGCGTCGGGCCCCCAGGGTTCGAGGCGTACGGTCTCCTGGCGGCCGCTCCACTCCAACGCGCCGTCGCGGGCGCGCAGGGTGCCGACGGTGGGCGAGGACTGGGCCAGGGTGTGGGGGGTGTCCACGGGGCGGCACTCCTGGTGGGTGGCGGTGGCGGGGATCTACGCGGGGCTCGGGGCCGGGCCCGTGCTGGCGCGGACGGTGAGTTCGGGGGTGAGCAGCTCCGGGCCCGGGCGCCCGTTCGGCGCGCCGCCCGGCGAGCCGTGGCCGGTGCCGCGCCGCGCGGCGCCCGGTATCAGCTGTGCGACCAGGCGCTCCACGGCCCGGCGGCCCATCTCCTGCGCCGGGATGGACACGGCAGTGAGCCGCACGGACGCCTGCGACGCGACCTGTTCGGGACAGATGGCGGTGACCGAGATGTCCTCGGGCACGGCGCGGCCCTGGTGGCGAAGCAGGGCGAGCAGGGGTTCGACGGCCGCCTCGTTCTGCACGACGAAGCCCGTGGTGCCGGGGCGCTCCTCGAAGACGCGGGCCAGGGTCGCAGCCACCGCCGCATAGCTGCCCTCGCACGGCCGGTGCACCGCGCGCAGGCCGCGCGCCCGGGCCCGCTCACGTACGCCCGCGAGGGTGCGCTCGGCGAACCCGGTGTGCCGTTCGTAGACGCCGGGCGCCTCGCCGATGACGGCGATATCGCGGTGCCCGAGGTCCGCCAGGTGCTCCGCGCACAGCGCCCCGGCCGTCGCGAAGTCCAGGTCGACGCAGGTGAGTCCGGCCGGGTCGGCGGGCAACCCGATGAGTACGGCGGGGCGTTCGGAGTGGCGCAGGAGCGGCAGCCGGGCATCGTCGAGCTCCACGTCCATCACGATCACGGCATCCGCGAGCGCGCTGCCCTCGATGCGGTGCACGGCGGCGGCGCCCTCCTCGCCGGTGAGCAGCAGGACGTCGTACCCGTGGGTGCGGGCGGTGGTGGCGACGGCGACGGCGATCTCCATCATCACCGGGACGTACATATCGGTACGGAGCGGCATCATCAGGGCGATGATGTTGGACCGGCTGCTGGCGAGGGCGCGGGCGCCCGCGTTGGGGTGGTAGCCGAGCCGGTCGATGCTGCGCTCGACGCGTTCCCTGGTGGGGGCGGAGATGGAACGCTTGCCGCTCAGGACATAGCTCACCGTACTGGCGGAGACTCCGGCGTCCTTGGCGACATCGGCGAGGGTGACCATTCCGCACTCCCGGGGCGGCGAGATGAAGCGCTTCGACAACGTCCTTGCGGCGGCGTCCAGTTGGACTGCCGGGCTCTCTGGACGATGACCTTAGAGCGGCCGGGAGCGGATGTCCATAGGGGCATCGCGGCACATCGAAGCGCTTCGACCACGGGGACTCACCTGCCCGTCGACTCCTTCTGGATAGTTGAAAGGTCACCGAGTTTGTTGAAAATGATTGTCATACGCTACGGTCAAGGCCACGTAACTCGCGACCTCGGGAACCTCCGTGCACCTGCCCAAACCCCTGCCCACCACCGCCGCTGCGCTCGCCGGCGCGCTGCTGCTCTCCGGCTGCTTCTCCGGGTCCGGCAGCGGCGCCGCCGACGGCTCCGGGGAGCGGATCCGCGTCGCGATGATGCAGCCGCCGCGCTCCGCCCTGTCCCCGCTGAGCGACGACGCGTTCAAACTGTCCCGCTGGTCCACCGCCGAGACCCTCGTCACGCTCGACGACGAGGGTGACGCCGAGCCCGCGCTCGCCACCAAGTGGGCCCAAACCTCGCCGAAGACCTGGACGTTCACGATCCGGGACGGCGTCCGGTTCCACGACGGCACGCCGCTCACGGCGCGGGACGTCGAGCGTTCCCTCACCGCGGCCGCGCAGGCCGCGCCCAAGCCGCGCATCCTCGACGGCGTCGAACTGACCGTGCGGGCAAAGGGCGACAAGGACAACACCGTCACCGTCACCACCGGCGACGTGGACCCGCTGGTGCCGCAGCGGCTCTCCTCGCCGCAGCTGTCGATCCTCGCGGCCAAGGCGTACAAGGGAAAGACCGTGAACCCGGTCGGCGCGGGCACCGGCGCCTTCGTGCTCAAGAAGGTCAACGGCACCAGCTCCGCGCACCTCGACCGCAACGAGCACTACTGGGGCGGCCGCGCCAAGGCCGCCGGGATCGACGCGACGTTCGTGCCCGACGGCGCCGCGCGGGCCGCCGCGCTGCGCAGCGGAGAGGCCGACATCGTGGAGTCCGTCCCGGTCTCGCAGGCCTCGCTGCTCAAGCCGGAGCAGATCACCGAGGTGCCGATGCCGCGCACCAACACGCTGTATCTCAACGCCGATTCGGGCCCGTTCGCGGACGCGGGTCTCCGGGCCGCGGCGCGGTCGGCGATCGACGCGAAGGCGCTCGTCAAGGACATTTACGAGGGCCGTGCCGACCTCGCCGAGGGGCTGCTCGGGCCCGCGCTGCCGTGGGCGTCGCAGCGTAAGGGACGTACCGACGCCGCCAAGGCCGGAAAGCCGGACGGCGAGACGATCACCATCGGCACGTTCACCGACCGGGCCGAGCTGCCCGAGGTCGCGCAGGCGCTGCAACAGCAGCTCCAGAAGGCCGGGTTCAAGGTGCGCCTCGAGGTGCGCGAGTACGCCAATATCGAGGCGGACGCGCTCGACGGGAAGTTCGACGCGTTCATCCTGTCCCGGGCCACCGTGCTCGACTCCGGGGACCCGGCGGCGTATCTGCACAGCGACTTCGGCTCGGACGGCTCGTTCAACATCTCCCAACTCGCCGACGACACGGTCGACAAGGCGATCCGCAAGGCCGAGGCCGCACCCTCCGGGGACGGGCGCCGGAGCGCGATCCTCGACGCCGAGACGGCCGTACTCAACACCGACGCGGCCATCCCCATGCTGCACGAGCGGGTCATCCAGGGCGACGCCACCCGCGTGGTCGGCTCCGCCAAGGACCCGCGGGAGCGGGAGCTGGTCACCGTCGACACCCACGTGAAGTGAGGTCGGGCGCCGTGGAGTCGACCCGCGCGGCCGCTACGCGGCGGCGCCCCGGTGTGCCGTGGGCGGCGGTGCTTCGGCGGCCCGGGCTGCGGTCCGGGCTCGCCCGGGGCCTCGCCCTCACCGTCACGCTCGCCGCCGTCGGCCTGCTGCCCTGGCTGTCCGGCAAGGATCCGGCGCTGACCGTGCTGCGGGCCCGCTCCGCCGAACAAGAGGCCACGCCCGAAGCGCTCGCCGCCATCCGCGCCGACCTCGGGCTCGACGCCGGACCGCTGCACCTGCTCGGCTCCTGGGCCGGTGGGCTGCTCCGCGGCGACCTCGGCACCTCCTGGGTGTCGGGCGGCGACGTCCTTCCGGGCGTGCTCGGCGCGCTCGGGGTGTCCCTCGGTCTGATGGGGGCCGCGCTCGTGGTGGCCCTGGTCGTCGCGGCCGCGCTCGCCGCACCCGCCCTGGTGCGGGGTGCGCGCGGTCGGCCGGGCGTCTCGCGCGGGACGACGGCGGCGCTCCTCGCCTCGCTGCCCGAATTTCTGCTCGCCACCCTCGCGTTGATCGTGCTCGGGGTGTGGCTCGACTGGCTGCCGACCTCCGGCTGGAGCGGCCCGGTCAACCTCGTACTGCCCGCGCTCGCCATGGGCGTCCCGGCCGGTGCGCTGCTCGGGCGGCTCGTGGACGACGCGCTGCCCGCCGTGTTCACCGAGCGCTGGACCGGGCTGTGGCGGGCCTCCGGGGTCTCGCCGGTGCGGATCACCGCGGCCGCGCTGCGCCGGGCGCTGCCCGCGCTCGTCCCGCAGTTCGGGCTCGTCGTGGTCGGGCTCACCGGCGGCGCCGTCGCCGTCGAGACGGTCTTCGCGGTGCCGGGGCTCGGCCGCACCGCGCTCGGCGCCGCCAAGTCGCAGGACCTGCCGCTGCTCCAGGGCTCCGTGCTCGCGCTCCTCGCCCTCGGACTGCTCGCGGGCGGGCTCGCCGGACTCGTCCGGGCCCGGCTGCTCGGCCCCGGGCTCCGCGACGCCGCGCTCGCCCTGCCCGACCCGCCGCCGCTGCGGATCCGCCCGGCCGTGCCGATGGTCCTCGCCGGGCTGCTCGTCGCCGTCATCGGTGCGGGGCTGCTCCGCGACCCGTACGCCGTCGACACCGCGGCCCGGCTCGCCGCGCCCTCCCCCGCCCATCCGCTCGGCACCGACGGGCTCGGCCGCGATGTGCTCGCCCGGCTCGGGCACGGGGCGGCGAGCACCGTCGGGGTCGCCCTGCTCGTCTGTCTCGTCTCCTTCCTGTGCGCGCTCGCCCTCGGTTTTCTGCCGCGCCTGGCCGCGGGCGTCTCCGACATCGCCAACGCCCTGCCGCCCGTGATCGTCGGCATCCTCGTCGCCGCGGTACTCGGACCCGGCACGGCCGGGGCCTCGCTCGCGGTGGCCCTCATCTCCTGGCCGCCACTCGCCGCCCACACCGGCGCGCTCGTCGCCGAGACCCGCGCCGCCGGGCATCTGACCGCGCAACGCGCCATCGGGGCGAGCCCGTGGTGGATCCTCGGCCGCCATCTCCTTCCCGCCGTCGCGGGCCCGGTGGCCCGGCACGCGGTCCTCCGCCTGCCCGTCATCGCGCTCGCGCTCGCCTCGCTCGGGTTCCTCGGGCTCGGCGCGCAGCCGCCCGCGCCCGAGTGGGGGCTGATGCTGGAGGAGTCACGGATGTACGTCGAACGGGCGCCCGTCGCCGCGCTGGCACCGGCGGGGGCGTTGGCGCTGCTCGCGGGGCTTGCGGTGAGCTTGGCGGGGCTGCGCGGGGGCGCGTTCCGTAAGACATCTCGCGTGAAGACGTCCCGCACCGTCGGCTCGGGCGCCGCACATCGCCCTGCGGGCGCGTGCTCAAACGCCGGACGGGCTTGATCGATGACCGACCCCACACCGAAGGCACCCACACCATGAGCGACACCGACCCCCTCCTCTCCGTCCGCGATCTCCGCGTCACCGTCCCCGGCGACCGGGGGCAGCCGGTGGCCGCCGTCCGCGGGGTCTCCTTCGATCTGCGGGCCGGTGAAGTACTCGCCGTCGTCGGGGAGTCGGGCGCCGGTAAGTCGCTGACCGCGCGGGCACTGCTCGGGCTGCTGCCCCACGGGGTGCGGGTCGAGGGCGCCGTCCGCTACCGGGGACAGGTGGTGGCCGACCGCCGGGGGCTTTGGGGGCGGCGGATGGCGTTCGTGCCGCAGGACGCGCTTGCCGTGCTCAGTCCCGTGCACCGCGTGGGCGACCAACTCGCTGCCGCCGTACGGTCGGTGGCCCGGGTGCCGCGGCGTGCGGCGTGGGCGCGGGCCGTGGCCGCCCTGGACCGCGTGGGCATACCGGAGGCGGCGCGGCGGGCGCGGTCGTATCCGCACGAGTTCTCCGGCGGGATGCGGCAGCGCGCCGTGATCGCCATGGCCCTGGTGAACGAGCCCGAGCTGATCGTCGCCGACGAGCCGACGACCGCGCTCGACCCGCTCGTGCAGGAGCAGGTGCTCGGCGTGCTCACCGAGGTGCGCGAGCAGTCCGGGGCCGCGCTCGTGCTCGTCACGCACGACATCGCCCTGGCCGCCGGGCTCGGGTCCGGCTCCCCGGTCTCCGTGGGCCCGCAAAGCTCGGAGAGCCGGACCCCAGCCGCCCGGATGCTCGTCCTGTACGCCGGTCGGGTCGCCGAACTCGGGCCCGTGACCGACGTGTTGGCCGCGCCCCGGGCCCCGTACACCGCGGGGCTCATCGCCTCGCTGCCGTCCGCCGAGCCCACCCCCGGGGAGCGGCTCGCCACGATCGGCGGCGCTCCGCCCTCGCCGGACGCGCTGGCGGCGTCGGTACCGGGCTGTGCGTTCGCGCCGCGCTGCCCGCTCGCCGGGCCGGAGTGCACCGAGCGGGAACCCGCCCTGCGCGGTGCCGACGACGGGCACCTGGCGGCCTGCCACCGCGAACCGACCGTTCCCGCCGCCGACTTGTGGCGGCCCGCCGCATGACCGCCGAGCCGCTTCTGTCCGTCCGTGACCTCACCGTCCGGTACGGCACGCAGACCGCCGTCGACGGGGTCTCCTTCGACGTCGCGGCGGGCGAGACCCTCGGCCTCGTCGGCGCGTCCGGCTCCGGCAAGTCCTCCACGGCTGCCGCGGTGCTCCAGCTGCGCCGCCCGGACGCGGGCAGCGTACGGTTCGAGGGGCGGGAGCTGACCGGGCTCGGCGAGCGCCAACTGCGGCCGCTGCGCGCGGGGTTCCAGCCCGTATTCCAGGACCCGTACGGGTCGCTGAGCCCGCGGCTCTCCGTACGCGCCGCCATCGACGAGCCGCTGCGTGTACGGGGCAGGCGCGAGCCGGGGCGGGCCGAGGAGCTGATGGAGCTCGTCGGGCTCGAACCGTCGCTCGCGCGGCGGCGGCCGCGTGAGCTGTCCGGCGGGCAGTGCCAGCGCGTCGGCATCGCCCGCGCCCTTGCCGCGCGGCCCCGGCTGCTCGTCCTGGACGAGCCGGTGTCGGCGCTCGACCCGTCGGTGCGCGCCGGGATCGTCAATCTCCTCGCCGAGCTCCAGGAACGCCTCGGCCTCGGGTACTTGTTCATCTGCCATGACCTGGCGCTTGTACGGCACTTCGCGCACCGGGTCGCGGTGATGCGGGCCGGGCACATCGTCGAGAGCGGGCCCGTGAGTGAGGTGTGTGCGCGGCCGTCCCATCCGTATACGCGTGAGCTGCTCGCGGCCGCGCCCGCGATGCCCGTGGCGGTCCGATGAGTGCCCGCACGGACGAGGAGACGGACCCCGGGCGGACGGCGCGGGCCGCGCGGGCCGCGGGCGCCATGCGCTCCTACCGGGCCCTGCCCGCCCTGCCCCGGCTGCTCATCGTCACGCAACTCGCCTTCAACGTCGGCTTCTTCGCCGTACTGCCGTATCTCTCCGACCACTTGGGCGGCGGGCTCGGGCTCGCCGGGTGGCTGGTGGGCCTTGTGCTCGGGCTTCGCACCTTCAGTCAGCAGGGCCTCTTCGTGGTGGGCGGGGCGCTCGCCGACCGGTACGGGCCACGGCCGGTCGTCCTGGCCGGGTGTGTGCTGCGGGTCGCGGGGTTCGCGTGGCTCGGCTACGCGGAGGCCACGGGGGCCGTGGTCGGGGCGGTGCTCCTGGTGGGGTTCGCGGCCGCGCTGTTCTCGCCCGCCGTCGAGTCGGAGATCGCCCGGCAGGCCGTACGGCACGAGGAGGCTACCGGCGTCGACCGCACCCGCACGCTCGCGCTGTTCTCGGCCGGAGGGCAGGCGGGCGCGCTGCTCGGGCCCGTGCTCGGCTCGGTGCTTCTGCTCGGCGGGTTCCGGCTCGCGTGCCTGGCGGGGGCCGCCGTGTTCGTGGTGGTGCTGGCCGCTCATGCTCGGCTGATGCCGCGTCGTACGACGGTGCGCACCGCGCGGGATCGTCCAGGGGCGGAGCGCGGGGCGTGGCGGGCGCTGCTCGACCGTCGCTTTCTCGGGCTCTGTCTGGCCTATGCGACCTATCTACTCGCGTACAACCAGCTCTATTTGGCACTCCCGGCCGAGCTGGACCGTGCGCTCGGCTCGCAGGCCGCGCTCGGCTGGCTGTTCGCGCTGTCCTCGGTGCTTGTCGTGGCCGGGCAGGTGCCGTTGTCGCGTCTGGTGGCCGCGCGGATGGGGCGCCGGGCGGCGCTGCGCTGCGGGCTCGTGCTGATCGGGGTGGGCTTCGCGGCCGCCGGGGCGCTGTTGCCGGTGGGTGGGCTCGTGCCCTCCGTGGCGTTCGTGGTGCTGCTCACGGTGGGGCAGATGCTGGTGGTTCCGGCGACCCGGGCACTCCTTCCGGACCTGGTGGACGAGCGCCGACTCGGCCTCTTCACCGGTGCCCTGTCGTCCCTGTCCGGGCTTGTCGTGCTCGCCGGTGGGGCCCCGGCGGGCGCGCTGCTCGAGGCGGGCGGGGCGCTGCCGTGGCTGGTGCTCGCGGCGGTACCCGTGCTCGGGCTGCTCCTGGTGCCGCGCCCTGTGAAACAATTCAACCCCTGATCGAGGGGCGGGAAGAGCGAGCGGCGGGAAGAGCCAGCGGCGGGAAGGCGGGGCGCGGGCCGTGGGACAGTCGGTGGGTATCAAGGACGTGGCACGGGCGGCCGGGGTGTCCGTCGGCACCGTCTCCAACGTGATCAACCGCCCCGAGTCGGTGGCCGCCCCCACGCGGCGCCGGGTCCAGGAGGCCATCGCCGCGCTCGGCTATGTGCGCAGCGAGTCGGCGCGCCAGCTGCGCGCCGGACGCAGCCGCATCCTGGCTCTGCTCGTGCTCGACATGGGCAACCCGTTCTTCGTGGAGGTCGCCCGGGGTGCCGAACGGGCCGCCCGGCAGGCCGGGTTCGGGGTGATGGTGTGCAACAGCGCGCAGCGGCCCGAGGAGGAGGCGCACTATCTGTCGCTCTTCGCCGAGCAGCGGGTGGCCGGGGTCCTGGTGACGCCCGCCGATCCGACCGGGGGCACCCTGGAGGCCTTCGCCCGGCATGGCATTCCACATGTCCTGGTGGACCGGACCGCGGGGGCCGGGTCGGCCTGTGCGGTGTCCGTGGACGATGTCCGCGGCGGACGCCTCGCGGTGGGGCATCTCCTCGACGCCGGGCACCGCTCCGTGGTGTACGTGTCGGGCCCCGGCGAGCTCCAGCAGATCGACGACCGGCGGCAGGGCGCCGAGGAGGCCGTCGCGGCGGCCGGGCTGCCCGCGGCGACGCTCCGCGAGGTGCGGGCGGAGGGCCTCGATGTCTCCGCGGGGCGGGACGCGGCCGCCCGCCTGCTCGGCATGGCGCCCCGCCCGACGGCCGTGTTCTGCGCCAACGACCTGCTTGCCCTCGGCATGCTGCAGGCGCTGTACGCGGCGGGCGTGAAGGTGCCGCAGGATGTCGCCCTGGTGGGCTACGACGACATCGAGTTCGCCGCGGCCGCCGCGGTGCCGCTCAGCTCGGTCCGCCAGCCCGCCGCGGAGATGGGCGGGCTTGCGGCCGAGCTGCTGCTCACGGAGATCGCAGAGATCGCGGGGGCCGACGGCGGCAATGCGGGGTCCGGGCCGCACGAGCACCGGAACGTCGTGCTCCAGCCCGAGCTTGTCGTGCGGCAGTCGACGCTGTCCGTGCGGTAGCGGTTGCTGTGGCTGTGGCTGTGGCTGTGGCTGTGGCTGTGGCTGTGGCTGTGGCTGTGGCTGCCGGAGTCTCGCCGGATGGCGCCGGTGTCCAGCCGAGTTCCTCCGCGATCCCGAAGTAGCCGGGTTTCGGGCGGAGTTCTTCGTCGTACGGGGTGGCCGCGCCCCAGCCGGGGAAGGTGCCGGGGATCCACGAGTCGGAGTCCGTGAACCCCCACACGGTCACGTTCCGGCAGCGCTCGACGGCCAGGCAGGCGGCGGTGACGGTCCGGTAGTCCTCCTTCTGCTGCGCCAACTCGCTCTCGTCGGCGGGGGTCGGGATACGGATGTCGAGTTCGGTGATCGCCACGTCGAGGCCGAGGTCGGAGAACCGGCGCAGATTCTCGGTCAGCGTGTCGGGCACCTTCCCGACGATCAGATGCCCTTGGAAGCCGATGCCGTCAAGGGGCACGCCGTCCGCGAGGAGGCGCTTCGCCAGGGCGTACATGGCGTCGCTCTTCGCCCCGATGCCGTCGGTGTTGTAGTCGCTGAGGTAGAGCCTCGCGTCCGGGTCGGCGGCGCGGGCGGCGCGCAGCGCGTCGGCGATGTAGCCCTCGCCGAGTTGCCGATACCAGAGGGTGTCGCGCAGCGTTCCGTCGTCGTCGAGTGGCTCGTTGACGACGTCCCAGTGGTCCACGCGGCCCTGGTAGCGGCCGGCTTCCGCGGCGATGTGGCCGGTCATGATCTGTCGCAGCTCGTCGTCCGGGAAGGTGCCCTGGGTGAGCCAGGCGGGCAGTTGCTGGTGCCATACCAGGGTGTGGCCGCGTACCGCCTGATCGTGGGCCTCGGCGAAGTCGACGACCCGGTCCGCGGCGGCCCAGGTGTAGCGCCCGCGCTCCGGCTCGACCGCGTCCCACTTCATCTCGTTACCGGGCGTGACGGAGCCGAACTGCCGCCCGGCCACGTCCGCGTAGCCACCGGTCAGCTTGCCGCCGGTGACGGCGGTGCCGTACCTGCGGCCGTGGGCGTCGGCGAGGTCGCGCAGCACCGGATCGGCCGACCGGCCCTTGTGGGCGGCTGGTTGCGGGGATGCGCCGGAGTCGGCCGCGGCCGTGTCCCCGTACATGATCCCGCGTCCGTTGGTGGACACGTACACCCGGCCGAAGACATTCGGGTCCCCGGTGATCGCCGCGCCGGTCCAGCCCCACTGGTGTGCGTCGTCGTTGATCCGCACCCAGCTCGCGCCCGCGTCGGTGGAGCGGAAGATGCCGCGTACGCCGTCGACTTGGGCGCTGATGTAGAGCGCGGGGTGGTCGCTGCCGGGTGCGGCCTTGCCGAAGCCGACCGTGTCCGCCTCCTCGACGCCGTCGACCCGGGTGAAGGTGGTGCCCGCGTCGGTGGAGTGCCACAGGCCGTACGTCGCGTTCTCCTTGCCGCCCGCGAGCCAGATGTCGCCCTGCTTGCCGGGGACGGCCTGGAAGCGGACGTTCCCTTCCTCCGGCAGGCCGTCCGCGCGCGCCTCGAAGGTCTTCCCGCCGTCGGAACTCACGTAGAACACACCGGACTTGAAGCCGTAGAACAGCTCCGGGTCTTCGCGGTCGGCCTCGACGGTCGCGCCCCGCGGGATGCCCGTCGATGCCTGCTGCGTCTCTGGCGGACCGCCCGCGCCGGTCGCGGTGTGTACGGCGGCGCCGGACGGGGGTGCGGCGAGATCGTTGACGGCGGTTTCCTCGAGGCCGCGCACCATCGGCGTGATCGTGAACTTTTCGCCCTTGTCCCACTCCCGCAGGTTCGTGGTGCCGTAGATGGTCGCGCCGGTTCCGTACAGCATGCGGTCCGAGTCGAACGGGTCGATCTCCAGGGCCTCCGTCATCCACCCGAGCTTCGGGCTCTGTTCGGGCGGCGCGGGCTTCGCGCCCCAGTCGAGCCACGGGACGGATGAGGTGTCCATGGTGTAGCGGTTCTTGCGCTCCGGATACGGCTCGTAGTCCCAGGCGGACGTCCAGGTGGCGCCGCTGTCGGCGGAGCGGAAGATCTGAGTGTCGGGCCACCAGGAGCTGTAGCCGGTGACCATGACGGTGCCGGGGTGCTGCCGGTCGACGGTCAGTCCGCTGTAGCCGTAATAGGTTTCGGCGGCGGGTGCGGGGCTGATGTCCGTCCACTTGCCGGTTTCGGTCGCGTACCGCCAGACCTGTCCGGCGCCGCCGTCGTAGGGGCCGCCCTTGTCGCTGTACGCGAGATACAGGTAGCCGTTCTCGGCGTCGAGGACGCCCTTGTGGGCCAGGAGGCCGGTGGGCTGTCCGTCAAGGCGCTGCCAGGTGCTGCCCGCGTCGGTGGAGCGGTAGACGGCGTTCTCCTTGTCGGCGACGCCCACGTACACCGTCTGTGTCCGGGATCCCGGCTGGCCGGTCGACTCGTCGAGCGTGACCCAGGCGATGCCCTGGTTGTCGGAGGCGTAGCCGGACTCGTCGCTCGGGTCCTGCTGGTAGTTGCCGGGGTTGGGGAAGGCGGTGACCTCGGACCAGGTGACGCCCGCGTCCGTGGAGCGCCACAGGCCGTGGCCACTCGGGGCGCCCAGGTAGAGGACGCGGTTGTCGTGCGGGTCGACGGCGAGGCGCTCGCCCATGCCGCGGCCCGGCATATTGCCGCCGAGCTTGAACGGCAGGCCGGTCTTCTGCCAGGTGTCACCGCGGTCGGCGGACCGCAGGACGGCGCCGTTGCCCGGGTCCCAGTCATTGGTGTACGTGCCCACGGCGGCGTACACGCGGTCCGGTTCGACCGGGTCGGAGGCGAGGGAGACCGCGCCCGTGTGGCCCCAGTCGTCCCAGCCGATGTGGTCGAGGAGCGGTGTCCAGGACTGTGTTTCCTGCTGCCAGCGGTAGGCGCCGCCGATGTCGGTGCGGGCGTAGGCGAGGTTCTTCTCGGTGCGGTTGAAGACGATGCCGGGGACGAAACCGCCGCCGTCCATGCGGACGTTCTTCCAGGTGTACGGTTCGGCGGCGGCCGGAGGCGCGGGTGCGGCGGCTTCGGACCGGGCTTCGGGCCCGGCTTCGGCGGCGGCTCCGGTGAGCAGGCTCGCGAGGAGGGCGAGGGTCCCCACGAGGACGGTGCGCACGCGCCCGTTCATGATTCGAGCAGCTCCGCGTACGTGCCCATCGCCAGGGCGAAGTCCACCTGGGCCCAGAACCGGTGATAGGTGAACTCCGGGACGGCGCCGCCGTCCAGGTAGTCCCGCACCTTCGGCCAGTCCGGGTCGTCCGTATAGAACGAGCGGATGGAGGCGAAGGTCGCCGAGGCGTCGACGGTGTCGCCGTTCGGCATGGTGCCGCTCCAGCCGTCCGGGGTGAACACGGCGTCCTGGAACCGCTTGTAGTCGTCGCGCTGCTCGGGCACGGCCACGCCCTTGTCGTCCCGGTGGTGCGCCCATACGCCGTCGAGCAGCGCCTTGGCGGTGGCGGCCGCGGCCTCGTGGCCGGACTTCGCGGCGTACTGGACGAGCGTGCGCGCGTACGCGCCCGCCACACCCACATCGTCGGTGTGCTCGGTCACGGAGACGTGAAGTGACGTGTTGTCGCCCGGACTTGAGGGGTCCCAGGTGTCCGGGGCGCCGGACCACCGGAGCGTGGCGGGGATGGCGTAGGTGCCGTCGTCGGCGATGGTCGTCTCGGAGAGCGCCCAGGTGACCCACTTGTCGAGCACGGCCTTGGCATCGGCGTCGCCGGTCTCCTTGTAGTAGGCGGCGAGCCGCTCCATCGACCAGGCCTGGAAGCCGAACCACTGGTTGGACGGCGGGTCGTGGTAGACGGGCTTCTCGTCGTAGGCCATGCCGTAGAAGGTGGGGGTACCGGCGGGCGGCTCGGCGTAGTGGCCCTGCCAGCTGTTGGTGGCGCCACCCGCGAGGGCGCCTTCGGCGGACTGGAGCCAGCGGTAGAACTCGATCTGCCGCTTCAGGCTGGCCGCCCAGTCCGCCTTCGCGGAGGCCGACTTGGGGGCGAGCGGGGCATAGCCGCTCAGGGCGTGGGCGGCGAGGGGGTTCTGGTAGCCGCCGTGTGCGTGGCTCGAGCCGATCCGCCAGGCCCAGCCGGCCGCGGTGTCGGTGGCGCCGCCCCAGGCGAAGTACCAGGAGAGCAGGTAGTGGGCGCTGCTCTTGCCGCTGCCGGGGGTGCAGCCGGTGGGGTCGGTGCAGTCACCGATCTCCTTGAAGTACTTGTCGAACAGGGCGTAGCGCAGGTAGTCGCCCATCTTCGCGGCCTTGGCGACGGTGGCGGCGACGTCGGCCTCCTTGCCCTGCGCCGCGGCCCACTTGTGCGCCCAGTAGGCGGCCTGTACGGCACGCGCGTCGGCGTCGGGGGCGTTGGTGAACCGCCACTGCTTCGCGTAATTCGCGTCGCCGGTGAACAGGTCGAGGAAGCCGTTGGGGCCGCCGTGGGCGAACTCCTCGCGGCTGGGGTGCGGGACGGTCTCCCAGACGGATTCCTGCGGTCCGCGCTGGAAGGTGTTGATGTACGTCGGGGTCGCGCCGTCACCGCCGTAGCCGTAGGTGTTGTCGACGTCCTGGAGCCAGTGCATGGCGTAGATGTCGTCGGTGCCGTAGGCGCCGCGCAGTTCGGCGGCGAGCGGGTCGGAGCCGACCGGGACCCCGGCGTCGAGCTGCGCCGGGTACTGGTCCGGAGTGTCCCATTCGGGCGCGTAGGTGGCCGGTTTCGCGGCATTGTAGAAACTGTTCGTCGGCTGCTGGTCCTGGCTCGGGATCATGAATTTCTCCATGGTTTCCCAGGCCGCGTTGAAGCGGTCCCATTCACCTGTGACCTTGCCGTACATGGCTTGGAGCCAGATCAGATAGCTGTAGGCCTCGGAGGTCGTTTCGTGGCCGTGGTCGGGGGCCTCGACGATGAGGGTTTCCACCGCGTGGTACGGAATGCCGTCCGGCGAGAAATAGCCGTTCGCCGGGTCGGTCAACTGCCCGTACAGATCGAGGAAGCGCTGCTCGTACTCGGTCGCGTTCGGTGCCGCGGCACCCTTCTGAGCTGCGGGTCCGAGGGTGACGGCGAGCGGTGTGAGCGCGGCCGCGGCACCGAGGCCGAGGATGCGGCGGCGGGTGAATCTCATGACGAAGGTCCTCCACTTGCTTCTGCGGGGGGTGCTCCGGAGAGGGAGCCGAAACCAGTGGGAGCGCTCCCAAGAAACAGTTGGGGCGGACCGGCAGTCAAGGGCTCTGCCGGTATTCGACGGGCCTTCGACAGTCGAATTGATTCGACGGAGAAATATGCGGCCGCGGTGCGGTCGCGGTTCGGATATCTCGGCAACTCCCCTTACTTCGGCGGCGACTTGCTGCTAGCTTCCACGCTCACCAGTGGGAGCGAATCCATCCGTCGAAAGATCGGTAAGGACTCGCTCATGCGACACCCCCCACCTCACCTTCCCCGATTACGGCGACGCCTGCTCGCGCTCACGACGGGGCTGCTGCTCGCGTGCGCCGGGCTGTTCACGCTGCCCTCCGCGTTCGCGTCCGGAGCGTCCGGGACATCCGGAGCGTCCGGGGCATCCCGGGAGGCGGACCACGAAACGGTGGCCGCCGCACCCGAACTGCGCGTCGAGGGCAACCAGTTCGTGGAAGCGACCGGCGACGGCACGCCCCGACGGCTGCTCGGCGTGAACCGCTCCGGCGGCGAGTACATGTGCGTACAGGGCCATGGCATCTTCGACGGCCCGGTGGACGACGCCTCGCTGCAGAAGATCGCCGACTGGAACGCCAACACCGTACGCATCCCGCTCAACGAGGAGTGCTGGCTCGGCACCGACCACATCGACCCGCGCTACGCGGGCGAGCCCTACATCGCGGCCGTCACCGACCTGGTGACCCGCGTCAAGGCGCTCGGCATGACCCCGGTCGTCGAGCTGCACTGGTCCTGGGGCAGCTACACGGGGCACGACAACCACTGCCCGGACACCGAGGTGGCGTCCTGCCAGAAGCCGATGCCCAACGCCCGCTACACGCCCGCCTTCTGGACCTCGGTCGCCGAGACCTTCAAGGACGACCGGGCGGTGGTCTTCGACCTGTTCAACGAGCCGTTCCCGGACCGCGCCATGCCGGGCGCGGGTGCGGACGCCGCCTGGCGGTGCTGGCGGGACGGTGGCGACGCCTGCACCGGCATCGACTACGAGGTCGCCGGGATGCAGGACCTGATCGACGCGGTACGCGGCACGGGCGCGGAGAACGTCGTCCTCGCCACCGGCCTGGCGTACGCCAATGACCTGAGCGGCTGGCTCGACCACCGGCCCGAGGACCCGACCGGCAATCTCGCCGCCGAGTGGCACGTCTACAACTTCAACGTCTGTGTGGACGAGGCCTGTTGGGAGCGGACGCTGGCCCCGGTCGCCGAGCAGGTCCCGCTGATCGCGGGCGAGAACGGCGAGAACACCTGCGGGCACGGCTTCATCGACCGGGTCATGACCTGGTTCGACGCGCGCGAACTCTCCTACCTGGGCTGGACCTGGAACACCTGGGACTGCTCCGCCGGACCCGCCCTGATCTCGTCCTACGACGGCACTCCGACCGCGTACGGCATCGGACTCCGCGACCACCTGCGCGGCCTGGGCTGACCTTCCGGGCTACTGCCCTTCCCGAACCGCAGTTCAACGACTCACCTCGAGAGGAACCCCCCATGAGCCATGCACACCGCCGCGCCTCGCTCCCCCGAGGACGGCGCACCGCCCTGCTCGCCGGAAGTCTCTTGGTCGCCGCGGCCGCTGCCGGTACCGCGACCGCGCTGCCCACCGGCGGTCCCGGTGCCGCAGTGGCCTCCGACGCCGCCGCGCCCACCGCCCGCGTCGACAACCCGTACGAGGGCGCAAAGGTCTATGTGAACCCGGAGTGGTCCGCGAAGGCCGCCGCGGAGCCGGGTGGCGACGCGATCGCCGACCAGCCGACCGGTGTCTGGCTGGACCGGATCGCCGCCATCGAGGGCACCGACGAGGCCAGAGGGCTCCGCGGCCACCTGGACGAGGCGCTGCGGCAGGGCGCGGACGTCGTCCAGGTGGTGATCTACAACCTGCCGGGCCGGGACTGCGCCGCGCTCGCCTCCAACGGCGAGCTGGGACCCACCGAGATCGACCGTTACAAGACCGAGTACATCGACCCGATCGCCCAGATCCTGGCCGACGAGAAGTACGCGGGCCTGCGCATCGTGACGACCGTCGAGATCGACTCGCTACCGAACCTCGTCACCAACACCGGCGGCCGCCCCACCGCGACCCCCGAGTGCGATGTGATGAAGGAGAACGGCAACTACGTCAAGGGCGTCGGCTACGCGCTCGCGCAGCTCGGCGCCATCGACAACGTCTACAACTACGTCGACGCGGGCCACCACGGCTGGATCGGCTGGGAGGACAACTTCGCCCCCTCCGCGCAAGTGATGTTCGAGGCCGCCAACGCGGAGGGCGCGAGCCCGGACGACGTGCACGGCTTCATCGCCAACACGGCGAACTACAGCGCCCTGAAGGAGGAGAACTTCGCCGTCACGGACACGGTGGGCGGCCGCTCGGTGCGCGAGTCGAAGTGGGTCGACTGGAACAACTCGGTGGACGAGCTGACCTTCGCCCAGACGTTCCGCGAGCAGCTGGTGTCGACCGGCTTCGACGCCGGGATCGGCATGCTGATCGACACCTCCCGCAACGGCTGGGGCGGCGAGGCCCGGCCCTCCGGACCGGGCCCCGAGTCGAGCGTGGACGAGTACGTCGACGGAGGCCGCTACGACCGCCGCATCCATGTCGGCAACTGGTGCAACCAATCGGGCGCGGGCCTGGGCGAGCGCCCGCAGGTCGCACCGGCCGCCGGTATCGACGCGTATGTGTGGATGAAGCCGCCGGGCGAGTCCGACGGGTCGAGCAAGGAGATCCCGAACGACGAAGGCAAGGGCTTCGACCGGATGTGTGACCCGACCTACGAGGGCAATCCGCGCAACGGCAACAACCCGTCGGGCGCCCTGCCGGACGCGCCGCTGTCCGGGCACTGGTTCTCCGCCCAGTTCCAGGAGCTCCTGAAGAACGCGTATCCGCCGGTCAAGTAGACAAGGACGCCCGGTACTCGGGTCAGCGGGCCGGGTATGCCGCCACGAGG
>NZ_JBSFUT010000022.1:0-136392 GCF_053591935.1 Streptomyces sp. NPDC002851
AGGGACGGCGCCCAGGAGTGGTCGGGCTACCTTCCGGCCCGCGAAGACCCGGGAGACGGGCCCTAGGCCTGTCGGCCGGGCGCCGTCAGCTCTCCTCGAGGACGAACGACGCCTGCACCGCCGGGAACCCGGCGGCCTTCGCCTCGGCCAGATACGTACCGGGCTTCGCCGACCCCGGGGCGGGTGTGGCGCACTGCGGCTCGCTCGCCTTGCGGTCCCACTTCACGGGGTGCGTGATCTGCTCCCCGGCCGGAACCCGGAGCAGCAGGCTGCCGGGACCGCTCGGGCAGTCCTCGGAGGACCACATCTCGTCGTCCACTTCGGCCTGAGTGATCGTCAACACCGTTTTCTTCGGACCGAGATCGACCTTGCAGTCGGCGCCCGAGGTGTTCTCGGCGATCAGTTCCAGGGTGGGCTTCTCCCCGGGCTCGTACGCATTCTTCTTACTGCGCAGGCTCAACTTCACGCTGCTCGGGGTGCAGTTGGGGAGCGACGACCCGCTGGGCAGCCGCGTTCCGGAACCGGAACCGCCGTCGCCGGAGCCGCCACCGGCACCGGACCGGGAACCAGAACCAGAGCCAGAACCACTCGAACTCCCGCCGCTGGCACCGGAGTCCGCCCCGCCGCCCGAGCCACTGCCACCCCCGGCACCGCCGCCCGAACCCGAGCCGGAACCCGAACCGGAGCCCGCCTCGTCACGCCCGCCCGGCGCGTCACTGATCGCCGGACCGGAACCGGATTCTCCGGGAGTGATGGAGGGCGCGGGCCCCTTACCGTCGGAGCCCCCGGCGCTGTTGTCGCGCCCGCCGCTCCCCGGACCGGACAGGGCCCACGCGGCGAGCAGCGCCAACAGCGCGATCAGACACAGCACTACGGCCCTCCGACGCCAGTAGATGGAGGAGGGAAGCGGCCCGATCGGATTGCGCAGAGATCCCACGGCTCAAACCTTACGAGAGATCCGCCCCAACTCCCGCCCCCACCCACCGCCGTGGGCCGCAAACGTTACGGATCATCAGTTCCTACAACGCCTCGCACACGCCTCCCGCACCCCCCGGCCCCGTAAGGGGCCCGGACTCCGCACCCGTACTTATCCCGGATCATGGAAGGCATGGATGCGCACACGCCCGT
Organism: Streptomyces sp. NPDC002851; assembly: GCF_053591935.1. Classification (NCBI taxonomy): domain Bacteria; kingdom Bacillati; phylum Actinomycetota; class Actinomycetes; order Kitasatosporales; family Streptomycetaceae; genus Streptomyces; species Streptomyces sp. NPDC002851. The sequence continues at coordinate 1,129 of NZ_JBSFUT010000022.1, forward strand.
CGACACCTCCGGCCTCTACCGCGACATCCTCGGCTTCGCGCACGACACCCCGACCTGGGTGCAGCACGTCGCCGAGGTATGGACGGAGCTGGGGCTCCTGCTCTTCGGAGTGCTCTTCGTCGTCGTGTGGTGGCGGGCCAGGGGCCAAGGTGCCCGGGCCATGGCGATAGCCGTGCTCGCCCCGCTCGCCACCGCCTTCGCCTATGTCTGCAGCGAGTTGATCAAGTCGGGGGTCGACGAGGAGCGTCCCTGCCGCGCCGTCGCGACCGCCGCCGCTCCGCTGACCGCCTGCCCGCCGCACGGCGACTGGTCGTTCCCCAGCAACCACTCCACCATCGCGGGCGCGGCCGCCGTCGCCCTGCTGCTCACCGCGCGCTCGCTCGCCTGGCTGACCGTGCCGATGGCCCTGCTCATGGCCTTCTCGCGGGTGTTCGTGGGCGTCCACTATCCGCATGACGTCGCGGCGGGCCTGCTGCTCGGCGCCGTACTCGCGTATGCGGTGGTCCGCCTGGCAACGCGGCCCATGACGCGCCTGACCGACACGATGCGCGGCTCGTCGACAGCGGCGGTCCGGTGGTGCGCGGGCCCGGGCCCGGGCGCGGACACGGGCCGCCCCGCCCCCGGCGTCAACTCGGCACCGGCCCCCGCACACCCCGGCTCCCGCCGGTGAACGGCACGGCGCCCCCACCGGGCCCGGCCACCGTGGGAGGATCGGCCCTGCCATGACTGCGACCGCACGCACCCCAGAATCCGACGCCCACGACTCGCTCCACAGCCTGCACACCCCGGTGATCGCGTGGTTCGACGAGAACGCGCGCGACCTGCCCTGGCGCCGCCCCGACGCCGGGCCCTGGGCCGTGATGGTGAGCGAGTTCATGCTGCAGCAGACCCCGGTGAGCCGGGTCCTGCCGGTGTACGAGCAGTGGCTGGCCCGCTGGCCACGCCCCGCCGACCTGGCCAAGGAGCCGCCCGGCGAGGCGGTCCGCGCCTGGGGCCGGCTCGGCTATCCGCGCCGCGCCCTGCGCCTGCACGGCGCCGCCCTCGCCATAACGGAGCGGCACGGCGGCGACGTACCGGAGCGCCACTCCCAGCTGCTCGCGCTGCCCGGCATCGGTGAGTACACCGCGGCCGCCGTGGCCTCGTTCGCGTACGGGCAGCGGCATGCGGTGCTCGACACGAATGTCCGCCGGGTGTTCGCCCGGGCGGTCACCGGCGCGCAGTACCCGCCGAACGCGACCACCGCCGCCGAGCGGAAGCTCGCCCGGGCGCTGCTGCCCGAGGACGAGAGCACCGCCGCCCGCTGGGCCGCGGCCTCCATGGAGCTGGGCGCCCTGGTCTGCACCGCCAAGAACGAGAACTGCGCGCGCTGCCCGATCGCCGCGCAGTGCGCCTGGCGCCTCGCCGGGAAGCCCGCGCACGAGGGGCCCGCGCGCCGCGGCCAGACGTACGCGGGCACCGACCGGCAGGTGCGCGGCAAGCTGCTCGCCGTCCTGCGGGATGCGGTCGCGCCGGTGCCGCAGGCCGTGCTCGACCGGGTGTGGGACGAGCCGGTGCAGCGGGCCCGGGCGCTCGACGGCCTGGTGGCCGACGGCCTGGTGGAACCGCTGCCGGGCGGCCGCTACCGGCTGCCGCTGAGCTGACGTACGAAGGACGGTCCGGGAGCCGCGCACAGCGGCTCCGTTCGGCGTCCGTGCCGCGTCCTTGCGGCGTCCGTGCGGCGCCCGTACGGCTTCCATACGCCGCCCCTACACCGCCCAAAACCCGCCTGATCAGGCAAAACGTAGGCCGTTCTTAGCCGTCCCTTACCTCTGTTACACAACCGAGGGACAGCCGTGCTCCGGCCGAAGGCTCCTTCGCAAAGCCCCGTTACACCGCCTCCGTAGCTTCTGGGATGTACCGGAGAGCACTCCGGCACCAGTTCTTATGCAGGTCAGGATCGGAGGCGGTGGAGATGGCGCACGGAGAGGTGCTCGAGTTCGAGGAGTACGTTCGGACCCGGCAGGACGCCCTCCTGCGCAGCGCCCGTCGTCTCGTACCGGACCCGGTCGATGCCCAGGATCTGCTGCAGACGGCGCTCGTGCGGACGTACCACCGCTGGGACGGGATAGCCGACAAGCGGCTCGCGGACGCCTATCTGCGCCGCGTCATGATCAACACGCGCACCGAGTGGTGGCGCTCCCGGCGGCTGGAGGAGGTGCCGACCGAGCAGCTCCCGGACGCCAGCGTCGAGGACTCCACCGAGCAGCACGCGGACCGCGCCCTCCTGATGGACGTACTGAAGGTGCTCGCCCCGAAGCAGCGCAGCGTAGTGGTGCTGCGACACTGGGAGCAGATGTCCACGGAGGAGACCGCCGCCGCGCTCGGCATGTCGGCCGGTACCGTCAAGAGCACACTGCACCGGGCACTCGCCCGGCTCCGCCAGGAGCTGGAGCACCGAACCGCCGAGGACGCGGCAGACGCCGCGGGCCACCGGGGCTCGGCCCGCCGGGTGCTTGAACGTGAGGAGCGGGAGCGTTGCGCGGCCTGAAAGGGCTCATGGGTTCGCGGGCGGCGAGTACGGCACTGACCGTACTCGCCGCCGTCGGCCTTTCCGTCGGCACTCTCGCCGCCTGTAGCACCGGCGGCACCGGCGCCCGCGACGAGGGGCCCGCACGGTCCTCCGGCGAGCCGCTGCCCTCGGCCGGCACGGCGTCGGCCTCGCCGACCCCGACCGAGATCGACGCGGTGCGTCTGGTCAAGGACGACCCGAAGGTCAGCAGGAGCGTCAAGGCCGATCTGAAGCCCTGCGCCGCCGACGAGTACCCGGTGGACGTGTCGTACGGCAACCTCACCGGCGGATCCCGCAGCGACCTCGTGGTCAACGTCCTGACCTGCGGAGACGCCATCGGCGTCGGAAGCTATGTGTATCGCGCCGAGGGCGGCAGGAAGTACCAGAATGTCTTCAGGGCGGAGGACACTCCGGTGTACGCGGAGATCGACCGCGGGGACCTGGTCGTCACCCGGCAGCTCTACGAGAAGAAGGACCCCGTGGCCTACCCGTCCGGCGAAGAAGTGATCACCTATCGCTGGCGGAACGACCGGTTCGCGGAGCAGTACCGGATGCAGAACAAGTACGGCAGCGCGGCGGACGGCGCCACCCCCGCGCCCGAGGAGAACTGAGAGCACCGGATGGCAGAGCAGACCCATGTCCTGTTCGTGGAGGACGACGACGTCATCCGCGAGGCCACGCAGCTCGCCCTGGAGCGCGACGGCTTCGTGGTCACCGCGATGCCCGACGGCCTGGCGGGCCTGGAGGCGTTCCGCGCCGACCAGCCGGATATCGCGCTGCTCGATGTGATGGTGCCGGGGCTCGACGGGGTCTCGCTGTGCCGCCGGATCCGGGACGAGTCCACCGTCCCGGTGATCATGCTGTCCGCGCGGGCCGACTCCATCGACGTCGTACTCGGCTTGGAGGCAGGCGCGGACGACTACGTGACCAAGCCGTTCGACGGGGCCGTCCTGGTGGCCCGGATCCGCGCGGTCCTGCGCCGCTTCGGGCATGCCGGAGGGCCGACGAGCGCCGCGGGCGGCGCGGCCGAGGGCGACGCCGAGCCGGTGAACAGCGGGGTGCTGCGCTTCGGTGACCTGGAGATCGACACCGAGGGCATGGAGGTACGCCGCGGCGGTGAGCCGGTGGCGCTCACGCCGACCGAGATGCGCCTGCTGCTCGAGTTCTCGCACGCGCCGGGCACCGTGCTCTCCCGCGACAAGCTGCTCGAACGCGTCTGGGACTACGGCTGGGGCGGCGACACCCGCGTCGTCGACGTCCACGTCCAGCGACTGCGTACGAAGATCGGCCAGGACCGGATCGAGACGGTCCGCGGCTTCGGCTACAAGCTCAAGGGATGAGACCCGGCCGAGAATGAGACTCAGCTTCCTGCCGAAGCGGCTGCGCACGGGGGTGCGCTGGAAGATCAGCGCCGCGATCGCTCTCGTCGGCGCCCTGGTGGCGCTCTCCCTCAGCCTGGTCGTGCACAATGCCGCACGCGTCTCGATGCTGGACAACGCGCGTGACGTCCAGGACGAACGGGTCCAGTTCGCCTCGCGCTACTACGAGTCCACCGGACAGATCCGGTTCGGCACCAAGCTCGACGACCCGGAGCTGCCGCCCGAGCTGAAGGCCAAGGCCGAGCACGGCCGCCGCGCGTCCTACGTCATGGAGAACGAGAACGGGGTGCCGGACATCTGGGCCGCGACCCCGGTGAGCGGCGGCCATGTGCTCTCCCTGCACAGCCGGTTCACCGATCGCAGCGCCACCGTGATGCGCGACCTCGACCAGGCCCTGCTGATCGGCTCGATCGCGGCCGTCTTCGGCGGCTGCACGCTCGGCGTGCTGATCGGCGGCCAGCTCTCCCGGCGGCTGCGCAAGGCCGCGGCCGCCGCGAATCTGGTCGCACAGGGCCAGACCGAGGTACGGGTCGGCGAGTCCGTCGGCGGGGTCGTACGCGACGAGACCGACGAGCTGGCGCAGGCCGTGGACGCCATGGGCGATGCGCTCAAGCAGCGGTACGAGGCCGAGCGCCGGGTCACCGCCGATATCGCGCACGAGCTGCGCACCCCGGTGACCGGGCTGCTCACGGCCGCCGAGCTGCTTCCGCCCGGGCGGCCGAGCGAGCTGGTCAAGGACCGGGCGCAGGCGATGCGCACCCTCGTCGAGGACGTGCTCGAAGTGGCCCGGCTCGACGGCGCCTCGGAACGGGCGGAGCTGCAGGACATCAACCTCGGCGAGTTCATCACCCGCCGGGTCGCCGCCGCCTGGCCGGACGTCGAGGTGCGGGTGGTGCACGAGTCCGAGGTCACCACGGATCCGCGCCGCCTGGAGCGGGTCGTCGGCAACCTGATCACCAATGCCGCGAAGCACGGCGGGGCCCCGATCGAGATCTCCGTCGAGGGCCGGGTGATCCGGGTACGGGACCACGGCACCGGCTTCCCCGAGGATCTGCTCGCCGACGGTCCGCGCCGGTTCCGCACCGGCAGCACCGACCGCGCGGGGCACGGCCACGGGCTCGGCCTCACCATCGCCGCGGGCCAGGCCCGGGTCCTCGGCGCCCGGCTCACCTTCCGCAACGTAGGTCCGGAGCAGGGCGACGGCCCGGCCGAGGGCGCGGTCGCGGTCCTCTGGCTCCCGGAACACGCCCCGACGAACACGGGCAGCTACCCGATGCCGGACCTGCCGCCGCTGCCGGACGCATAAGCGGTCACATCAGCGGTCACGCGGCAGCTCACGACCACGGCTTGGAGAAGTCCAGCTCCTTGTTCGGCTCGGTCAGCGAGTACCAATTGCCGTTGTCGTCCCGGAAGATCGCCTCGACGCCGTACGGCCGCTCCTGCGGGTCCTGCAGGAACTCCACGCCCTTGGCCTTGAACGTCTCGTAGTCCCCGCGGCAGTCGTCCGTGGTCAGCGCGCAGGCGCCGATGACGCCCTTGGTGACCAGCTCCGTGAGCGCCTTCGCGGACTCCGGGTCGGTGCCGAGCCTGTCGGGCCGCATCAGGGCGATCTGCACCTCCGGCTGGTCCTTGGCGCCGACGGTGATCCAGCGCATGTCGCCCATGGGCATGTCCGTACGGACCTCCATGCCCAGCTTCTCGGTGAAGAACTGCTTGGTCCGCTCCTGGTCGAGAGTCCAGACGGTGGTGATGCCGACGCCCTTGATCATGAGGTGCTCCCGGTGTGTGGTGGTGGGAAGGGCTTGCCCGGCCACCGTAGGCAGCCCGCTGCTCACCTGGCTTCTTCAGAATTGCGGACCTGGTAGCGCTCTTTGCCGGGGAAACCTCCGGCCCACAGCAGGGCGTAGCACCCGGGTATCAGGGCGGCGCCGCGGCCCACGTGCTTGTCCCGGTACTGCTTCGGCGTCAGGCCGGTCTGTCGCTTGAAGCGGGTGGAGAACGTGCCCAGGCTGCTGAAGCCGACCAGGCCGCAGATCTCGGTCACCGACAGGTCGGCCGAGCGGAGCAGCTCCTCGGCGCGTTCTATTCGGCGGTGCGACAGATAGTGGCCGGGCGTCTCGCCGTACACCGCCTTGAAGGCGCGTACGAAGTGAAAGCGCGAATACCCTGCCCGGGCCGCCACCGCGTCCAGGTCGAGGCCGGGGTCGGCCCAGTCACGGTCCATGGCGTCCTTGGCCAGGCGCAGCTGCCGCAGATGGGCGAGGTGCGCCGTGACGGGGGTGCTGGTGCCGCCGTCGTGCCTTTCGGTCCTGCCGTTCCTTTCCACGTCATCGATGCTGACACGCACCACTGACAACGGCCCCCGGTCCACCGAACCACCAGGTCAGACGGGCTCCGCCACGGCCGCGCCCGCGCGAGAGCCGTCCCCGCCCTCCGCGGCGGCGGGCGGCTTCGGGCCCGCCCCCTTGAGCGGGACCTCCCGTACGAACAGCGCCGCGAGGAAGGCGACGACCGCGACCGCGGACCCGGTCAGGAACGCCGCGTGCGTGCCCGAGGAGACCGCGTACTGGTAGGCGTCGCGCAGCGCGGCCGGCAGCTTCTGCAGGCTCGCGGCGTCCAGCTGCGGGCTGGGCAGCCCGGGACCGCCCTGGGTCCGCTCGGCCATCACGTCGGTGACCCGGGAGTTGAAGACCGCGCCCATGATCGCGACGCCGAAGGAGCTGCCGAGCGTACGGAAGAGCGTGGTCGTGGAGGACGCGACGCCCATGTCCTTCATCTCGACGCTGTTCTGCGCGACGAGCATGGTGATCTGCATCAGGAAGCCCATACCGGCGCCGAGCACCGCCATATAGATCCCGGAGGTGAGGCGCGAGGTGCCGGTGTCCATCTGCGCGAGCAGATAGAGCCCGACGACCATCAGGGCGCCGCCCAGGATCGGGAAGATCTTGTACCGGCCGCTACTGGTGGTGACCCGCCCCGCGACCAGCGAGACGACCATCATGGCGAGCAGCATCGGCAGGAGCAGCAGCCCGGAGTTGGTGGCCGAGGCGCCCTGCACCGACTGCTGGTAGAGCGGCAGGAAGAGGACCGCGCCGAACATCACGAAGCCGGTGAGAAAGCCGATCACCGACATCAGCGAGAAGTTGCGGCTCCGGAAGATGTGCAGCGGCATGATCGGCTCGGGCACCCGGGTCTGCGACCAGAGGAAGGCGCCGAGCGCGGCCACCCCGAGGACGCTCAGGCCCACGATCGTGCCGGACCCCCAGGCGTACTCCGTACCGCCCCAGGTCGTGACGAGCACGATGGCGGTGATGCCGAGGGTGAGCAGCGCCGCGCCGAGGAAGTCGATCCGCGTCTTCGCCTGCTTCTTCGGCAGCTGCAGTACGACGGTGACCATCGCGAGGGCGATCGCGCCGAGCGGCAGGTTGATGTAGAAAGACCAGCGCCAGCCCCAGTTGTCGGTGATGGTGCCGCCGACGAGCGGCCCGCCGATCATGGCGAGCGCCATCACACCGGCCATCATGCCCTGGTACTTGCCGCGCTCCCGCGGCGGTATCAGATCACCGATGATCGCCATGACACCGACCATCAGGCCGCCCGCGCCCAGGCCCTGCACGGCCCGGAAACCGATCAACTGGCCCATGTCCTGGGCCATTCCACTGAGCGCGGAGCCGATCAGGAACAGCACGATCGAGGTGAGGAAGGTGCCCTTCCGCCCGTACATGTCGCCGAGCTTGCCCCAGATCGGGGTGGACGCGGCGGTGGCGAGCGTATAGGCCGTGACCACCCAGGAGAGGTGCTCGAGCCCGCCCAGCTCGCCGACGATCGTCGGCATCGCGGTGCCAATGATCATGTTGTCCAGCATCGCGAGCAGCATCGCGATCATCAGCGCGAGCAGCACCACCCGCACGCTGCGCTGGGGCGGCTGCCCCGTGCTCTCCCGTTCGGCCACCCCTGCGGCTTCGGCCGTCGCCATCCGCACCACTTCCCTGCCCCGTTTTCCCGCCCCGGCACTTACTTGCCGCCCGGCTAGTTGACTACACTGGAAGAAAGTAGACCGCTAACTTGCCGGGCGTCAAGTAAGTTTGGGTGCACCCGGCCCGGACCGCGGCACCCGGCGGGCGAGCGCAGGAGAGAGAACGATGAGCACCAGCCAGCGGCAGCCCCGCCGGGGCAATACCCGCCAGCGCATCCAGGACGTCGCCCTCGAACTCTTCGCCGAGCAGGGGTACGAGAAGACCTCACTGCGCGAGATCGCCGAGCGGCTCGAGGTCACGAAGGCGGCGCTCTACTACCACTTCAAGACCAAGGAAGACATCCTGATCAGCGCCTTCGAGGACCTGACCAGGCCGATGGACGAGCTGATCGAGTGGGCCAAGGAGGCACCGCACTCCTTGGAGACCAAGTGGGAGCTGCTCCGCCGCTACAACGACGTACTCGCCGCCGGTGACCATCTCTTCCGCTTCATGCAGGAGAACCAGGCGACGGTACGGGAGCTGAGCATCGGGCAGTCCTTCAAGGACCGGATGCTCGCCATGATGGATTTCATGGTGGAGCCCAAGGCCCCGCTGGTCGACCAGGTCCGCTGCGCCAGCGCCCTGTCCACCATGCACACCGGGCAGCACGTCCTCAGAAACGTCGAAGGCGACCCCGAGGAGAAGCGCAGGGCCATCCTCGAAGTCGCCATCGACCTGGTCACACGGGCCCACACCGGGCCGCGTGACTGACCGGTTTTCGCGACTGACCGGTCTTTACGGGACCGTCGGTTGCCACGGGCCGTCGGTCAGAGCTTCACGCCCACACCGCGCAGGAAGTTGACCGGGTTGATCGCGCTGCCGTAGTTCGGCGTCGTACGGATCTCGAAGTGCAGGTGCGGGCCGCTCGAGTTACCGGTGTTGCCGGAGAGGGCGATCCGCTGGCCGGTCTTGACCTGCTGGCCGGCCTTGACCTGGATCTTCGACAGGTGCGCGTACTGCGAGAACTGGCCGTTGGCGTGCTTGATCACCACGGCATTGCCGTACGCGGGGCCGTCGCCGCCACCGTTCGGGCCCGCCTTGACGACGGTGCCGCCGTGCGTGGCCTTGACCGGGGTGCCGACCGGAACGGCGAAGTCCTGGCCGGAGTGCTTCTGGGACCACATGTTGCCGCCAAGGCCGAAGCTCGCGGACAGCTTGTAGTGGTCGACCGGGTTGCTCCAGGCGGCGGCCTTCTTGGCCGCGGCCTTCTTCGCGTCCGCCTGCTTGGCGGCGGCCGCGTCGGCCGCCTTCGCGACGGCCTGGGCCTGCGCCTCCACGGAGGCCGCGGTGCCTTCCTTGGGTGCGTTCGCCCCGGCTTCGGCGGCCACCGCGACCCCGGCCCCCAGGACCGCCGACGCTCCCAGGCCGGCGGCCAGGACGGCGGCCCTCGTGCGGAGCGGGGACGACTGGAAGAGGTGGGACTTGGCGCGCTGCGACATCGAGATGAACCTCCGTGGCCGCGTTGCGGCCGGAACGAGTGCGGATCAGACATGAACCGACCCGGCCGCGATGACCCAGCGACCGGGATGGCCTCACCTTGGTAACCCGGACCCCAGGCCCACCCAAAACGCCCCAAGTACTACCGAAGCTCGTACGCCGCCCCACGTGTTCCAGTCGCTTGACAGCCCCGGAAACCCCTCGACACCCCTGCGCCGAGTGACCTGAATCATTTGATTCTGTCCGATTTAACCGCAGTTCAGGGCATGCGTTCCGCTCTGACCTGCGAGGCGGCAGGGCCGCCGGACACGGCCCGGGACGAAGGTCCCGGGGGTTGCCCGCCGAAGGACCCGGGCCAGAAGTCCCTCTGTCCCACTATTCCGCGTAGTAACGGACAAATCGCCTGTGCGTCATATCACCGAGTCGCCCACCCCTGGGCGGAACGAGACCGCGGAAACCGCCGTCCCCCGGGACGCAAAAAGGGGCTGCCCCGGACCGGATGAACCGGTCCGGGGCAGCCCCTTGCGGGTTGCGCCGTGCTTACTTCGTGAGGTCGGGCCCGGAGCCGCCCGTGGCGGACTCCACCGGCGGCACGTCCGGCAGCGCCGACTTCTCCTCACCGCGGAAGGTGAACTTCTTCTCCTCACCCTCGCCCTCGGTGTCCACGACCACGATGTGCCCGGGCCGCAGCTCACCGAAGAGGATCTTCTCGGAGAGCGAGTCCTCGACCTCGCGCTGGATCGTCCGGCGCAGCGGCCGGGCGCCCAGAACCGGGTCGTAACCCTTCTTGGCGAGGAGCTCCTTGGCGCTCTGCGAGAGCTCGATGCCCATGTCACGGTCCTTCAGGCGGTTGTCCACCTGAGTGATCATGAGGTCGACGATCTTGAGGATGTCGTCCTGGCTGAGCTGCGGGAAGACCACGACATCGTCGACACGGTTGAGGAACTCGGGGCGGAAGTGCTGCTTCAGCTCGTCCGAGACCTTGTTCTTCATCCGCTCGTAGTTGGTCTTCGTGTCGCCCTGGGCGGCGAAGCCCAGGTTGAAGCCCTTGGAGATGTCCCGGGTGCCGAGGTTGGTCGTCATGATGATGACCGTGTTCTTGAAGTCCACGACCCGGCCCTGGGAGTCGGTCAGGCGACCGTCCTCCAGGATCTGCAGGAGCGAGTTGAAGATGTCCGGGTGGGCCTTCTCGACCTCGTCGAAGAGGACGACGGAGAACGGCTTGCGGCGCACCTTCTCGGTGAGCTGACCGCCCTCCTCGTACCCGACGTAGCCGGGAGGCGAGCCGAAGAGCCGCGAGACGGTGTGCTTCTCGCTGAACTCCGACATGTCGAGGGAGATCATCGCGTCCTCGTCGCCGAACAGGAACTCGGCGAGCGCACGCGACAGCTCGGTCTTACCGACACCGGACGGACCGGCGAAGATGAACGAACCACCGGGGCGCTTCGGGTCCTTCAGGCCCGCACGCGTACGCCGGATCGCCTTGGAGAGCGCCTTGACGGCGTCGTCCTGGCCGATGACGCGCTTGTGGAGCTCGTCCTCCATGCGCAGCAGTCGGCTGGACTCCTCCTCGGTCAGCTTGAAGACCGGGATGCCGGTGGCGGTCGCGAGGACCTCGGCGATCAGCTCGCCGTCGACCTCGGCGACGACGTCCATGTCGCCGGCCTTCCACTCCTTCTCGCGCTTCGCCTTGGCGGCCAGGAGCTGCTTCTCCTTGTCCCGCAGGGACGCGGCCTTCTCGAAGTCCTGCGAGTCGATCGCGGACTCCTTGTCCCGGCGGACACCGGCGATCTTCTCGTCGAACTCGCGCAGGTCCGGCGGCGCGGTCATCCGGCGGATGCGCATCCGCGATCCGGCCTCGTCGATCAGGTCGATCGCCTTGTCCGGCAGGAAGCGGTCCGAGATGTACCGGTCGGCCAGGGTGGCGGCCTGGACCAGCGCCTCGTCCGTGATGGAGACGCGGTGGTGCGCCTCGTACCGGTCGCGCAGGCCCTTGAGGATCTCGATGGTGTGCGGAAGCGACGGCTCCGCGACCTGGATGGGCTGGAAGCGGCGCTCGAGCGCGGCGTCCTTCTCCAGGTACTTGCGGTACTCGTCCAGCGTCGTGGCACCGATGGTCTGCAGCTCGCCGCGGGCCAGCATCGGCTTGAGGATGCTCGCCGCGTCGATCGCGCCCTCGGCGGCGCCCGCGCCGACCAGGGTGTGCAGCTCGTCGATGAACAGGATGATGTCGCCGCGGGTGCGGATCTCCTTGAGTACCTTCTTCAGGCGCTCCTCGAAGTCACCGCGGTAGCGGGAGCCCGCGACCAGGGCGCCCAGGTCGAGGGTGTAGAGGTGCTTGTCCTTGAGGGTCTCGGGCACCTCGCCCTTGACGATGGCCTGAGCGAGGCCCTCGACGACGGCGGTCTTGCCGACGCCGGGCTCACCGATCAGAACCGGGTTGTTCTTCGTACGGCGGGACAGCACCTGCATGACCCGCTCGATCTCCTTCTCGCGCCCGATGACCGGGTCGAGCTTGGACTCACGAGCGGCCTGGGTGAGGTTCCGGCCGAACTGGTCGAGGACCAGGGACGTGGAGGGGGTGCCCTCGGCAGGACCACCGGCTGCGGCGGTCTCCTTGCCCTGGTAGCCGGAGAGCAACTGGATGACCTGCTGCCGCACCCGGTTGAGGTCTGCGCCCAGCTTGACCAGGACCTGGGCGGCGACACCCTCGCCCTCCCGGATCAAGCCGAGCAGGATGTGCTCCGTGCCGATGTAGTTGTGGCCCAGCTGAAGGGCCTCGCGGAGCGACAGCTCCAGGACCTTCTTGGCACGGGGGGTGAAGGGAATGTGCCCGGACGGGGCCTGCTGGCCCTGACCGATGATCTCCTCCACCTGCTGGCGGACCGCCTCGAGCGAAATCCCGAGGCTCTCCAGGGCCTTAGCGGCGACACCCTCGCCCTCGTGGATCAAGCCCAGGAGGATGTGCTCGGTGCCGATGTAGTTGTGGTTGAGCATCCGGGCTTCTTCCTGAGCCAGGACGACAACCCGCCGCGCGCGGTCGGTGAACCTCTCGAACATCGTTAATCGCTCCTCAGAGCGGTCAGGCAGTAAAGGGGTCGGTCCCCTCCCTGTCCTTCCGCAGCTTAGTCCCGCAAGCGGGGACCGCTCATTCCAACTGCCGACACCCGGCCGAGTACCTGGGGATCTCCTGCCCTCGAACGCCGACATCTGCTCCAACCCGATGGTGCGAGACGATGTTCCCGCAGGCCAGGCAGTTAGCCCCTTCACCAGTACGCCGATGGCGAACGGGAGCCGCCGAAACCTGCGTGTCGCCCCTCCCCACTAGGAATGTCTTACCCGTACGTACTGACACTCCATGCAGCACGCACCGGTTCCCTCCGCTACGGGCGAACACCCTTGCGCCCTCGGATGCGCCCCAGCACCCCGAGATTCGCATACGCACCGCAGCGGAACGGTCACGGAGAGCTCCGTAACTTGTCGAGTGTCCGACCGGTTCTTCTCATATGGTCCACCCGTCGCCCGATCGCCGCGCCCCGCAGGGGAGCGTGGCACCGCCCCGGCCCCTCTCGGTGCCGCCGCCGCGCGCACCACTGCCGCAGGGCGGCGATCCGGTGCGGAGTTGGTACGCGCGTGAGCTCGGCTGGGCGACGGCGCCCGGGCCGCCGGTCCATCTGCTCACGGGGCTGCGGTTCGACGTGCTTGAGCTGCCCTCCGACGCCGGCTTCGCCCTGCTGCGGCACCTGGGAACGGCGGTCCCCACCGGGCCGGTGGCGCTCGACGGGGGGACGATGCGGCTCGTGGTGGCCGCGGGCAGTGCGGACGAACTACCGGGGCTGCTCGACTGGCTCGAGTGGGGCGGCCTGACGCTGGAACTGACCGCCGTAGGGGCGGGCGGCCGGATTCCGGCTCCACTCCCGCCCGGCTGGTCCGGCCCCCGGGAAGCCGCCATGTGGCTGCGACCCCCCGGGCCGGGAGGTGAGGTGGAGCCGACGCTTCCGGCCCTCACCGCTCTCGGGGAGCCACCGGCCCGGGCTCACGGCGGCGCCGCGCAGGCGACTCCCGATCTCGTACGCATCGTGGCCGCGGCGGCAACGCAGTGCCACCGGTTCCGGTTGCTGCGCGGGTGCGCTCAGGCGTTGGCCTTCTCGTAGGCCTCGCGGATCGACGCCGGAACGCGGCCGCGGTCGTTGACCTCGTAGCCGTTCTCCTTGGCCCAGGCGCGGATCTGCGCGGTGTCCTGGCTGGAACCGGCCGCGGGGACCGACTTTCCACGGCCGCGCGAGCGGCCTCCGGTACGCCGCGCGTTCTTCACGTACCCCTCGAGCGCGCCACGGAGCTTGTCGGCGTTCGCGGTGCTGAGGTCAATCTCGTACGTCTTGCCGTCCAGAGCAAACGTCACGGTCTCGTCCGCCTCGCCGCCGTCGAGGTCATCGACAAGAAGGACCTGAACCTTCTGTGCCACCGGATTTCCTTTCATCGATAACTTCAGGGCCCGGTGGTCACGACGCGTCCGCCGCTGTTTCCCAGGCCCCGGTTATATGGAGTACGTCGGAAAGCAAACCGCTTTTGCCGGAAAAACACAAACCCCTGGGGAGAGCTCAGGGGCTCAAGAACCCTTGAAACATGCGCGTTTCGGACATAGCCACCCGGTTGACCGGGCGCCCCTTGGATAAACGCGCGAACCGATCACAGGTGCAGAAGCATCCGGCTGTTGCCCAAGGTGTTCGGTTTCACTCGTTCGAGACCGAGGAACTCGGCGACGCCTTCGTCATAGGAACGCAGCAGCTCGCTGTAGACATCTGTGCCGACCGGCGTCTCGCCGATCTCCACGAAGCCGTGCTTGGCGAAGAAGTCGACTTCGAAGGTGAGACAGAAAACCCGGCGCACGCCGAGCCAGCGGGCGGTCTGCAGCAACTTACCCAGAAGTTGATGCCCCACACCCGCGCCCTTGAGCGCGGGGTTCACGGCGAGAGTGCGCACTTCGGCAAGGTCTTCCCACATGACGTGGAGTGCGCCGCAGCCGACCACCTGCGCGTTGTCGTCGCGTTCCGCGACCCAGAACTCTTGGATGTCCTCGTAAAGCGTCACGGTCGCTTTGTCGAGCAGGATCCCGCCGCGTACGTACGAGTCGAGGAGCCGGCGCACGGCGGGAACATCGCTCGTCCGCGCCCGGCGGATGGTGACGGCTTTAGCCGGAGGTTCGGCATACGGCGGGATCTCTTCGGGCATGACCGGACGCTATCGCCCCGGGCCGCCCTCGGCCCCGCCGGGGTTCTCGGGGCCTTGCACCATGCGCATCGCGTCATTGAGGGCTTCACGTTGTTCCGGCGACATCATGCCGAAGAAGGCGACGAGGGCGGCCGCGGCGTTGTCGCTCTGCGACCACGCCTCCTTCATCAGTGCGGCGGCGTACACGGCCCGCGTGGAGACCGCCTCATAGCGATAGGCGCGGCCTTCAGCTTCGCGACGCACCCAGCCCTTCTGGTGGAGATTGTCCAATACGGTCATGACCGTCGTGTAGGCGATGGACCGTTCCCTCTGAAGGTCTTCCAGGACTTCTCGAACCGTGACCGGGCGGTTCCACTTCCAAACCCGCGTCATGACGGCGTCTTCGAGTTCTCCCAAGGGACGAGGCACACCTGAACAATAAGCCGAGTTGTCCCGTTTTTGGGAACAAAAAGGGCGTACGGCTCGAAATAGCGTGAGCCGCACGCGGGGTCGGGCGTAGGGAAGGTCAGGCGTCGCCGGTCTTCGGCTCGCCGGAGGTCTCCGTGCGGGCACTCGCCGAAGACTCCGCGCGGGCCACGGCCGCGTCGACGGCGGCGTCCTCCTTCGCCTTGTTGGCGCCGCCCTGGGTCTTGACGATCGTGACGATCAGGGCGGTGAAGAACACCGCCATCACTACGGGGGGCAGGAGCGCGGAGACGTAGTCCATGCCCCCCAGAGTAGCTATCCGGCGGCGAGCTGCTGCGGCGGGTCGGCCGGCTTGTCCGGACTTTCGGGGGCGGCCGGGCGGCGGCGCTTCGGCGGGAACACCTCGGCGGGCGTCGGCACCGGGCGGGACGGGGCCGGGCCGGAGGGGGCCGGGCGGCGCGGCTCGGACTCGGGTTTCGGCTC
The DNA here is from genome assembly GCF_053591935.1 of Streptomyces sp. NPDC002851. Lineage (NCBI taxonomy): Bacteria > Bacillati > Actinomycetota > Actinomycetes > Kitasatosporales > Streptomycetaceae > Streptomyces > Streptomyces sp. NPDC002851. The sequence continues at coordinate 16,629 of NZ_JBSFUT010000022.1, forward strand.
GGGCTTCTCGCCGGGCTTCGGCTCCTCGGCGCGGCCGCCGGGCAGGGCAAGTAGCCGGGCACGGGGCGGCGGCTCGCGGCGGCCTGCGCGCCTGGTGCGTACCGACTTCTCGGCGAGGGTCTGGCAGCGGTCCAGGAGGGCGGCGGCCGCCGGGTTGCCGCGCAGGGCGCGCAGCGCCGCGAGGTCGTCGGGCTCTGGCCGGTGACCGGCGGCGAGGGCCTCGGGAAGGAGCTCGAGATAGCTCGCGGCGGTGCCGGGCAGGGCGGCGCGGTAGCGGCCGAGGTCCTCGATCAGGAAGGCCCGCGACCGGGCGGCCTCACGGACGGCCTCGTCGACGGAGTCGGCGAGGCGGAGGCAGTCGCGGACCAGGGCCGCGTCGGCCTCGGCCTGGTCGGCACCGCTTTCGATCGCGGTGCGGTCCTGGCTGCTTGGGCGGAGGGCGACGGCCAGGGCGCGGCGGAGCACACGCAGTTCGTCCGCGCTGAACGCCATGCCGCCTCGGGATCCGTATGGCGTGGGCATGAGCCGACGATACGCGCTAATCCGACAAAATTCGCCAAACGGACACCGGGTGGGCGCGGCGCTTCCTCTGGCGCTTCTTCTGGTGCTTCTTTCTTGTGCTTCTTCTGTAGCGAGCGATCCGGTGCGGCGGGGTGCGGTGCGCCGTGCCGCGGTGGGTGTCAGGCCCGCGAGATGTTCCGCTCGTACACCAGGCGCAGGCCGATCAGCGTGAGCCAGGGCTCGTGCTCGTCGAGGGCCGACGCCTCGCCGAGCACGAGCGGGGCCAGGCCGCCGGTGGCGATCACCGTGACGTCGTCCGGGTCGTCGGCGAGCTCCCTGGCCATCCGGCTGACTATGCCGTCGACCTGCCCGGCGAAGCCGAACAGGATGCCGGACTGCATGGCCTCGACGGTGCTCTTGCCGATCACCCGGCGCGGGCGGGCCAGTTCGATCTTGCGGAGCTGGGCGCCGCGTACGCCGAGCGCGTCCACGGAGATCTCGATGCCGGGGGCGATGGAGCCGCCGACGTACTCGCCGCGGGCCGAGATCGCGTCGAACGTCGTGGCCGTGCCGAAGTCGACCACGATGGCGGGGCCGCCGTAGAGCTCGACCGCCGCGACCGCGTTGATGATGCGGTCGGCGCCGACCTCCTTGGGGTTGTCCATCAGGATCGGCACGCCGGTCTTGATGCCGGGCTCGACCAGGACGGCCGGGACGTCGCCGTAGTAGCGGCGGGTGACCTCGCGCATCTCGTGCAGCACCGAGGGGACGGTGGCGCAGATGGCGATGCCGTCGATGCCGTCGCCGAGCTCCTCGCCGAGCAGCGGGTGCATGCCCATCAGGCCGTTGAGGAGCACCGCGAGTTCGTCGGCGGTGCGGCGGGCGTCGGTGGAGATGCGCCAGTGCTCGACGATGTCCGCGCCGTCGAAGAGGCCGAGGACGGTGTGGGTGTTGCCGACGTCGATCGTGAGCAGCATCAGACGTCGCCCGCCTCGCGGCCGGAACCGGCCTCGCGCAGGTCGAGGCCGATGTCCAGGATCGGCGACGAGTGCGTGAGGGCGCCCACGGCCAGGTAGTCGACGCCCTTCTCGGCGTACGCGCGGGCGTTGTCCAGGGCCAGACGGCCGGAGGACTCCAGGGCCGCGCGGCCGTCCGCGAGGGTGACGGCCTCCTCCGTCTCGGCGGGCGTGAAGTTGTCCAGGAGGATCAGGTCGGCGCCCGCGTCCAGGACCTCGCGCAGCTGGTGCAGGGTGTCGACCTCCACCTCGATCGGCACGTCCGGGAACTCCTCCCGTACGGCCTTGAACGCCTGGGACACGCCACCGGCTGCCACTACGTGGTTGTCCTTGACCAGGGCCGCGTCCGACAGAGACATGCGGTGGTTGACGCCGCCGCCGCAGCGGACCGCGTACTTCTCCAGGGCGCGCAGGCCGGGCGTGGTCTTGCGGGTGTCGCGGACCTTCGTCTTCGTACCGTCCAGAAGATCCACCCACGCGCGCGTGGCGGTGGCGATGCCGGAGAGGCGGCACAGGATGTTCAGGGCGCTGCGCTCGCCGGTGAGCAGGTCTCGGGTGCGGGTGGTGACGCTGAGCAGCTTCTGGCCGGGCTCGACGCGGTCGCCGTCCAAGACGTGCCGCTCGACCTCGAACGCGTCGGTGCAGACGATCGACAGGACCGCCTCGGCGACCCTGAGGCCCGCCACGACGCCCGCCTCGCGGGCCGTGAAGTCGCCGGTCGCGTAGGCGTCCTCGGGGATCGTGGCGACCGTCGTGACGTCCACGCCGCCGTCGAGATCCTCGGCGATGGCCATATGGGCGATGTCCTCTACGAGTACGGGGTCGAGGCCCCCGTCGGCGAGGAGCTGGGTGAGTGCGGGGTCGAGGCCGCACTCCATGGGGTCGGTGTCGGTGTCGGCCGCGCAGCCGCAGCCGTCGCCACAGCCGCCGCTGGTCTCGAGGGGGAGGTCGGGGGTGCTCACGTCGGTCACTGCTCCTGGTGGGCGGCCACGGACGGCCTGGTGGGCGATGGGGCGGATGCGGGTGCGGGTGCGGGTGCGGTTTCAGGGAACCGCAGGGTGGGCGGGAACGCGGCCGTCACCGTGGCGTGCACGGCCAGGCTGCGGTCCGGGTTCAGGCGTACGACGAGATGGCGGCGCCAGTCCGTGTCGTCGCGGTCGTCGTGGTCCTCGCGCCAGTGGCAGCCGCGGGTCTCCGCGCGGCGCTGCGCGGCGGCCACGAGCACGCGCGCGACGCAGAGGAGATTCGTGGTCTCCCAGGTGTCGGTGGACGGCTCCGCGGTGGTGCCGTGCTCGGTGAGGGCGCCGCGCGCGTCCGCGTGGATCTCGTCCAGCTCCTTGGCGGCGCGGGCCAGGCTGGCGGCGGAGCGAAGCACTCCGGCGCCGTCGGTCATGATCCGCTGGATGGTGGCGCGGGCCTCGGCCGGGAGCAGCGGGTGCGCGGGGACCTCGGGGGGTTCGGGGCGGGGCAGGGGCGCGGGCTCGCGGGGCGCGCGGGTGTGCGCCGCGATGTCGTCGGCGATCCGCTCCGCGTAGACCAGGCCCTCCAGAAGGGAGTTGGAGGCGAGCCGGTTGGCGCCGTGCACGCCCGTGCAGGCCACCTCGCCGCAGGCGTAGAGGCCCGGGACGGTGGTGCGGCCGCGGCGGTCGGTGCGTACCCCGCCGGAGGCGTAGTGGGCGGCCGGGGCGACCGGGATCGGCTCGGTCACCGGGTCGATCCCGTGGGCGCGGCAGGCCGCCAGGATGGTCGGGAAGCGGTGCTCCCACATGGCGGCGCCGAAGTGGCGGGCGTCCAAGTACATGTGCTCGGTGCCCCGTTCGCGCATGCGGCGCATGATGCCCTTGGCCACGATGTCGCGCGGGGCCAGCTCGGCGAGCTCGTGCTGCCCCACCATGAAGCGCACGCCGTCGGCGTCCACGAGGTGGGCGCCCTCGCCGCGTACCGCCTCGGAGACCAGCGGCTGCTGGCCCTGGGCGTCCGGTCCGAGGAAGAGCACGGTCGGGTGGAACTGGACGAACTCCAGGTCGCTGACCTCGGCACCGGCGCGCAGCGCGAGGGCGACGCCGTCGCCCGTGGAGACGGCGGGGTTGGTGGTGGCCGAGAAGACCTGGCCCATGCCGCCGGTCGCGAGCACCACGTTGGGCGCGTGCACGGCGCCGACGCCGTCGATCTGGCCCTCGCCCATGACGTGCAGGGTGACGCCCGCGGCATGGCCGTCGGCGCCCGTCAACAGGTCGAGTACCAGAGCGTTTTCGATGGTCTCGATGGTTCCTGCGGATCCGGGGGTTCCGGGGGCCACTGTGTTTTCGGTGTGTTCGGCGCCACGCGCGTGTACCGCGTCGACCAGGGCGCGGGAGATCTCGGCCCCGGTGGCGTCGCCGCCCGCGTGCGCGATGCGACGCCGGTGGTGGCCGCCCTCGCGGGTCAGCTCGATGGTGCCCGCGGCGTCCTCGTCGAACCGGGCTCCGGTGGCGATGAGGCGGCGGACCGCGTCGGGGCCCTCGGTGACGAGGGTGCGCACGGCGTCCTCGTCGCACAGGCCCGCACCCGCCACCAGGGTGTCGTCCAGGTGCTGTGCGGGGGTGTCGCCGTCGCCGAGGGCCGCGGCGATGCCGCCCTGCGCCCAGCGCGTGGAGCCGTCGTCCAGGCGGGCCTTGGTGACGACGACGGTACGCAGGCCGCTCGCCGCGCAGCGCAGGGCCGCGGTCAGTCCGGCCACACCGGAGCCGACGACGACCACGTCGGCCTCGCGGGCCCAGCCGGGGGCGGGGGCGTGCAGCCGTATCCCGGTCGCGGTGGCCGGTCCGGCCGCGGTCGTCCGGCGGACAGGGCCTGGGGCGGTCATACGGGGGCTCCGGGGGTCGCGGGCCGCTGGTGGTGCGGGCCGAAGGCGATCGGGACGTTGTCGATCAGGCGGGTGGTGCCGACGCGTGCGGCGACGGCGAGCACCGCCTCGCCGGTGAAGTCGTCCGGGACCTCGGTGAAGTCGGCCGGGTCGACCAGGGCCAAATAGTCCAGGACGAGCGGGGGTCGGGCCGCGGCCGCCTCGTCCAGGACGGCGCCCGCGGCGGCGCGGACCGCGGCGGGGCCGCCGAGCCCGGCCTGCGCCACGGCGTGCGTGTCGGCTGCGGCGCGGGCCTCGCCAAGGGCGGTCAGGGCCTCGGCACGCGCGCGTGAGGCGGGCGCGGCCTGGGCGCGCGCGTGCAGCGCGGCCTGCGCGGCGAGCCGGTCGCAGCCCGCGAACAGGGCCTGGGACAGGGCGAGCGCGGTGCGCCGCTCGGCGGCCGACAGGTAGCGGTTACGGCTGGACAGGGCGAGGCCGTCCTCCTCCCGCACCGTGGGGACGCCGACGACCTCGACGCCGAAGTTCAGGTCCCGCACCATGCGGCGGATCAGGGCGAGTTGCTGGGCGTCCTTCTGGCCGTAGAGCGCCAGGTCGGGGGCGGTGAGGTGGAGCAGCTTGGCGACGACGGTGAGCATGCCGTCGAAGTGCCCGGGGCGCGCGGCCCCTTCCAGGCGCTCCCCCATGGGGCCCGCGCTCAGCGTCACTTCAGGACGGCCGCCGGGGTAGACCTCCTCCACTGAAGGAGCGAACACCACGTCCGCACCGGCCTGTTCGGCCACCTTCAGGTCGGCCTCCAGGGTGCGCGGATAGCGGTCGAGGTCCTCTCCCTCACCGAACTGGAGCGGGTTCACGAAGACGGTGACGACGACCTGCTCGGCCAGATCGCGGGCGGTGCGGATCAGGGTGGCGTGGCCCTCGTGCAGGGCCCCCATCGTCATGACGACGGCACGGCGTCCGTGACGGCCGAGGTCGCGCAGCTCCGCGGCGGTGTGCAGCAGGTGGGGGGTCCTGAGGGTGGAGGGCTTGGCGGGGGTGGGCGCGTCGGTGGAGGGCCCTGGGGTGGGGGTGCCCGTGGCGGGTGTGCCGGTGGCGGGGGTACTGGTGGCTGGCTGGGGCGTGTTCCCGCGCGGGGTCCCGTGGCCCGGGGTGCTCGTGGTCGTGCTCATCGGGGGTCTCCGTCCGTGCCTTGTCCGCCGCTGCCTCCCGGGGCGCCGTCGGGGCCTTCGGTGTCGCCCTTGCCACTCGCCCCGGACGCGCCGCCGCCCGCGTCTTCGGAGTCGCCGGTGCCTGCCGTACCGCCAGCGCCACCCTCGCCGCCGGAACCGCCGCTGCCCGGCGCGCTGCTGGCGCCGTTCGCCAGGACGCCGAGGAGGTCCTCGGCCAGCTCCGGCTTGAGCAGTCCGTGCGCCAGGGCGCGGTCGGCCGTGGCGCGGGCCATGGCCAGATACCCGGCGACGGTGCCGGGCGCGTGCTTGCGCAGCTCGGCCACGTGCGCGGCGACCGTGCCCGCGTCCCCGCGCGCGACGGGGCCGGTGAGGGCCGCGTCGCCGGAGCGCAGGGCGTTGTCGAGGGCGGCGCCGAGCAGCGGCCCGAGCATCCGGTCGGGGGCGGAGACGCCCGCGTCCCGGAGTAGTTCCATGGCCTCGGCGACCAGGGTGACCAGATGGTTCGCGCCGAGGGCGAGCGCCGCGTGGTAGAGCGGGCGGGCCTCCTCGGCGATCCACTCGGGCTCCCCGCCCATCTCGATGACCAGGGCCTCGGCGGCGAGCCGCAGCTCCTCGGGCGCGGTCACGCCGAACGCGCACCCGGCGAGCCGCTGCACGTCGACGGGCGTGCCGGTGAACGTCATGGCCGGGTGCAGGGCGAGCGGCAGCGCACCGGCGCGCAGCGCGGGTTCCAGGACCCCGGTGCCGTACCGCCCGGAGGTGTGCACCAGGAGCTGGCCGGGGCGCACGGCGCCGGTCGCGGCGAGGCCCTCGACGAGGCCGGGCAGCGCGTCGTCCGGGACGGTGAGCAGGACCAGCTCGGCACGCGCGAGGACCTCGGCGGGCGTCACGATCGGGACGTCCGGCAGCAGCGTGGCCGCGCGGCGCACGGAGGCGTCCGAGACCCCGGAGACGGCCACCGGGCGGTGCCCGGCCAGCTGCAGGGATGCCGCAAGGGCGGGGCCCACGCGGCCCGCTCCCACGACGCCGACCGTGAGCCGGGCCGGTCGGTCCTTCGGATCCGGTTGCGGTGTGTTCACTTCGACGACGGCCTTCCGTTCCAGTCCGCTCAGGGGTACCGGACGATTTCTCGTCATGCTAACGCGACCCGGAGACGCGGTCCTCGCCCGTCCACAGGCCCCGTTGTCCACAACCCGACAAGTTGTCCACAGGCTGTGGGAATTCGGGCGGGTGCACGAGAAAAGCTGTGGGAATCCCGACGGGCCTACGCGAAAATCTGTGGATGAGCCAGAGCGAGCAGGTTCGGGGAGAGCAGGTTCGGCAGGGGGATCCGGCGGGGGGTGACGACGCCGACGGTTCAGGAGTGGACTCGGCCGGTACGGGCGCGGAATCGGGCAGTACGGGGGCAGATTCAGGCGGTACGGGGGCGGAGTCGGCCGAAGAGCGGGCGCGGGCACGGCGGCTCGCCGCGCTGCGGGCGGCCCCTCGGGTGCTGAGCCGACCGCACTTCGAGGCCACGCTCGGGGAGTCCCTGGCGCAGCTCGCCGGGGCCGCTGCCGAGACGTACGACCTGACGGAGAGCGTCGACATGTACGGCGGTGGGGTCGTCACCGCCCTTGAGGAGAAGGTCGCGGGCCTGCTCGGTACAGAAGGGGCGGTCTTCTTCCCGACCGGCACCATGGCGCAGCAAGTGGCACTGCGCAGCTGGGCGGGGCGTACCGGGAACGCGACGGTGGCGCTGCACCCGCTCGCCCACCCCGAGCTGCACGAGCGCGGAGCGTTCGGCGCGGTCAGCGGGCTGCGCTCGGTGCACCCGACGGACGCGCCACGGCTGCCGACCGCCGACGAAGTACGGCACTTCGAGGAGCCCTTCGGCGCCCTGATGCTCGAACTGCCGCTCAGAGAGGCCGGGTTCGTGCTCCCCACCTGGGAGGAGCTGACGGCCACGGTCGAGGCGGCGCGGGAGCGGGACGCCGTGGTGCACTTCGACGGGGCCCGCCTGTGGGAGTGCCCGACGCACTTCGGCCGCCCTCTGGAGGAGATAGCGGGGCTCGCGGACAGCGTGTACGTGTCGTTCTACAAGTCGCTCGGCGGCATCGGCGGTGCCGCGCTCGCCGGGCCGGAGTCCCTGGTGGCGGAGGCGCGGACCTGGCGGCATCGGTACGGCGGTCTGGTCTTCCAGCAGTTCCCGGCCGCCCTCGCGGCGCTCGCGGGCCTGGAGCGCGAGCTGCCGCGGCTGCCGTCGTACGTGGCCCACGCGCGCGTGGTCGCGGAGGCGCTGCGCGAGGGGCTCGCCAAGTCCGGGGTCCCGTGGTCGCGGGTGCACCCGGAGGCGCCGCACACCCACCAGTTCCAGGTCTGGCTGCCGTACGACGCCGACATACTGAACGAGGCGGTGACGGCCCAGGCCGAGGAGTCCGGAACGGCGCTGTTCCGGGCCTGGTGGTCCCGCGGCGGCCCACCGGGAACGGCGGTCGCCGAGGTGACCGTGACGGGCCCCGGCCTGAACTGGACGGCGGCGGACGTGACGGCGGCGGTGCGGGACTTCGCGACACGGCTCTGAGGGGCGTGTCTTCCGGAGCACGTATCCGACCGTCGGCTCGGTGGCCGCATCTGGGGGCAGCGCCCCCAGACCCCTGCTATTCGGCCAAGGGGGTACCTCCCTGCTCGAACGAAGCTGAGGGCTTGGGGGAGGCCTCGTCCTCAAACGCCGGACGGGCTGGTTTCGGCCCCGCGCGGCATCGGTGGATCAATGGGCCGCCCTGCCCGCGTGCAGGAAGCGGGACAGGGCCAGGCGGAGTCGGCCGCCGCGGGCGGGGCGTTCGTGCGTGACGGCCACGAAGCGGCGGTATGCGCGCAGCTCGCCCACGGTCCGCCAGTCGCCGCGCCCGGGGGCGGGCGGCTGCGGGTCGCCGTGCTGAGCGGCGCGGTAGGCGTCGAGCAGATACTGCTGCGTGATGCTCATGAAGGTCCCCTCCCAAGGGTTCCGGCGACCGGCTCGCGGCCGGTGCTGCCAGGTGGGTCGGTTCTGGTGAGAGGGCCCCGCGGAAAGCCCGATGACTCAAGACTGCGTCGGCCGCACCCGTAAGTCCCGTCGATTGACGGGAGCCGTCAATCGACCGGGGCGTTGTCGGACCCGACGTGCACCATGGGGTCTGTGAGCGTGAGCATCGACATCACCGGACTGCCGCACGAGCGGGTCACGGCCGCGCCCTCGCCCTTGGCGGAGCTGGGCATGGCCCTGCACGCCATGGCCGAGCCCGGGCACCACCCGGGCCTGCAGGGCTGGGCGGCCGCCACCGCCGCCTCGCTCGACCCGTGCCTGGCCGACCGCCTCTGCGAGGCGGACTTCCTGTGGCGCACCTCGTTCTCGGACGTCTTCATGCCGTTCGCCGGGCAGCCCGGCGCCGCGGAGCTGCCCGCGGGCACCCTGGCCGGTGAGCTCGACCAGCTCGACCGGATCACGGACCGGCAGTTCGTGGACGCCGCCCTGGAGTTCACCTGCGACATCACCTACGGCACGGACGGCACCCCCGACCCGCTGACCGACCCCGCCTCGCGCCGTCGCGCCCTGGAGCTCGCGGCGGCCCGTGGCCCGCGGCAGGTGACCTTCACGCAGCGGCTGCTCGACGACCCGCCGGTGGTACGCGCGTGGTTCCGCAGGCTCGTGGAGGACTGTGCGGAGGCGTTCTTCGGCGACACCTGGGCCCGGCTCCGTCTGGAGCTGGCCGCGGACGCCCGGCACAAGAACGAGCTCCTGCGGCACAAGGGACTCCGCGAGGCCCTGGCCGACGCCTCGCGGGCCATCGCGTACGACGAGACGGCCGCGCTGATCACCATCGACAAGCTCAGCGACGGCCGCACCGCCACCGGCACCGGCGGCGGCCGCCTCACGCTGGTGCCGACCAGCCTGGGCCGCCCCCACGTCATGGTCCTGCACCGGCAGGGCTGGCAGCCGGTGATCCACTACCCGCTCGCGGCGGGCGGCCTCAACGCCTCGTCCGTGCAGGACCTGACCCGGCGCATCGAGGCCCTGGCCCACCCGGTACGGATCCGGCTCTGCCGGCACCTGGCGCGCGGGTCGTACACGACCGGGGAGCTGGCGGACGCGCACGGAATGACGGCGCCGGAGATATCCCGACATCTGGCGGTACTGAAGAAGGCGGGCCTACTGAGCACCCAGCGGCGCGGCCGGTATGTGCTGCACCAGCTGGACCTGGCGAAGGTGGTGCGTCTGGGCAGCGACTTCGTGGAGGGGGTGCTGCGCTGAGCCGGGCGCGGGGGGGGGCGTCAGCGCGGGTTCAGTGGTTGCCGCCCGCCCGGACCAGCCCCGTCTCGTACGCCAGGACCACCACCTGGACCCGGTCGCGCAGCCCGAGCTTGGTCAGGATGCGGCCGACGTGGGTCTTCACGGTGGCCTCGGAGAGGACGAGTCGGGCGGCGATCTCGCCGTTGGACAGGCCCTGGGCGACCAGGACCATGACCTCGCGCTCGCGGTCGGTGAGCCGCTCGAGTTCCTTCTGTGGCGGCGTCTTGCCGGTCTGCGGCAGCATCGGCGCGAAGCGGTCGAGCAGCCGCCGCGTGGTGGACGGCGCGACGACCGCGTCACCGCTGTGCACGGCCCGGATGGCGCCGAGCAGTTCGCCGGGCGGCACGTCCTTGAGCATGAACCCGGACGCACCGGCTTTCAGGGCGGAGAAGGCGTACTCGTCGAGGTCGAAGGTGGTCAGGATGAGCACCTTCGGCGGGTTGGGGGCGGAGCAGATCCGGCCGGTCGCCTCCACGCCGTCGAGCCGCGGCATACGGACGTCCATCAGGACCACGTCGACCGCCGTGGACCGCAGCACCTCAAGGGCCTCGACGCCGTCGCCCGCCTCCGCGACCACCTCCATGTCCGGCTGTGCGGCGAGGACCATCCGGAACCCGGTGCGCAGCAGCACCTGGTCGTCGACGAGCATCACGCGAATCGGCATTTCCGGTTCCCTCCAGCGGGGACAGAGCGGGGACAGAGCGGGGACGAGGCAGGGACCCGCGGGCCCCGGCGAGCATCATGGGGCGGGCTTGAGCGGCAGCAGTGCACTGATCCGGAAGCCGCCGCCCGGCCGCGGCCCCGCGTCCAGGGTGCCGCCGACCATGCCGACGCGCTCGCGCATCCCGATGAGGCCGTGGCCGCTGCCGTCGGCGCCGCCGTCCTCGTACAGCTCGTGCGGGGCGCCCTTGCCGTCGTCCTCGACGAGCAGGCCGAGCCCGTCGTCGAAGTAGACGATGCGCACGCTCGCCCCGGCGTTCTCGCCGCCGTGCTTACGGGTGTTGGTGAGCGCCTCCTGCACGATGCGGTAGGCGGTCAGCTCGACGCCGCTGGGCAGCGGCCGCGGGGTGCCCTCGATCTTGAAGTCGATGGTGAGCCCGGAGCCGCGAACCTGCTCGACCAGGGCCGCGATCTGTTCGACATCGGGCTGCGGGACGTACTCCCCGCTCTCCGGCTGTTCCCCGGTACGCAGCACGCCGAGCAGCCTGCGCATCTCGGCGAGCGCCTGCCGCCCGGTGCCGGAGATGGTCTCCAGGGCCTTCTTGGCCTGGTCGGGCGCGGTGTCCAGGACGTATGCGGCGCCGTCGGCCTGCACCACCATCACCGAGACGTTGTGCGCGACGACGTCGTGCAGCTCGCGGGCGATCCGGGCGCGCTCGGCCGCCACCGCGACCTTGGCCTGCGCCTCGCGCTCCTTCTCAAGGCGGTTGGCGCGCTCCTCGACCTGGGCGAAGTACGCGCGCCGGGTCCGGATGGAGTCGCCGAGCACCCAGGCGAGCGCGAACGGCACCATCGAGAAACCGGCGAACAGGATGTTCCCCCAGGCCGAGACCTCCACGGGCCAGCGCAGCTGCGCGATCGGGGCCGCGAGCAGCCCGCCGACCAGCGCGAATCTCCGCGCCCAGGCAGCGCCTTCGGCCGCCACCGTGTAGATGGCCACCAGCATCGCGAAGTCGGCCGGCATCGTCCGCACATCCGCGAAGAGCTGGAAGACGCCGAGCCCGGCGGCGAGCAGCAGCATCTTCTCCGGCGCCTTGCGGCGCAGCGCGACGACCACGCTCATGCCGCCGACGACCAGCCAGGTGACAACGCGCAGGTCCCGCAGCTCGTCGCCCGGCCCGGACGACGCCATGCCCACCAGGGACACCAGCAACAGGACGGCAGCCCAGAAGCTGTCGACGCCCGTCGGGTGTCTGCGGAGGAAGTCATAGAGACGCTGCACGTAACCCAGCGTAGGTAAGCGGTGCTCGTGCAGGGGTCAGCCGCAGGATCGATCCGTGACCCCCGCAGCTACTCCCCAAGGTGGAGGCCGCTTAGCCTTCTGAGCGCCCGTCCCACAGGGGATGTCGTCCTGTGCGGGCTCTGTACCGGAATGTGCGTACGAGGAGCGATGTGACCGAAGCAGCCGACGGCGCGGCCCGGCCCTGGCGGGAGGCGGCCGAGGAGGCGCTCTACGGGCCTGGCGGCTTCTACCTGGGGGCCGCGGGCCCGGCCGGGCACTTCCGCACCTCTGTGCACGCCTCACCGCTGTTCGCGGGGGCAGTGGCGCGGCTCCTGTGCCGGGTCGACACGGCGCTCGGGCATCCGGCGGAGCTCGCCTTCGTGGACGTCGGCGCGGGCCGCGGCGAACTGACGGCCGGGGTCCTCGCGGCGCTGCCCGACGACGTGGCGGCACGCGCGCGTGCGTACGCCGTGGAGCGGGCCGCCCGCCCCGAAGGGCTCGACGATCCCCGGATCGAGTGGACGGCACAGCCGCCGCAGGGCACGACCGGGCTGCTCTTCGCCAACGAGTGGCTGGACAACGTCCCGCTGGACATCGTCGAGGTGGACGCCGACGGCTCGCCCCGCCTGGTGCTTGTACGCGACGACGGCACCGAAGAACTCGGGCCCGAGCTGCCGGAAGGACCGGACGCCGACTGGCTCGCCGCCTGGTGGCCGCTCGCCCCCGAGCCGGGCCTGCGCGCGGAGCTCGGCCGCCCCCGGGACGAGGCGTGGGCAACCGCCGTGGCCACCTTGGAACGAGGACTCGCGGTCGCCGTGGACTACGGCCACACGCGCGAGGCGCGCCCGCCGTTCGGCACCCTGACGGGGTTCCGGGAAGGTCGCGAGTGCCATCCGGTGCCGGACGGGTCCTGCGACCTCACCGCCCATGTGGCCCTGGACGCCTGCGCTGCGGCGGGTTCGACGGCAGCGACGCGGGACGCCGGTGCCCGGGAGGCCGTGCTGCGCAGCCAGCGGGAGGCGCTGCGCGCACTCGGCGTCTCGGGCGAGCGCCCGCCGCTCTCGCTCGCCTCCAGCGACCCGACGGCGTATGTCCGCGCGTTGGCGAGCGCCGGTGAGGCCGCCGAGCTGACGGCACCGGGCGGGCTCGGGGACTTCGGGTGGCTGGTGCAGCGGGTGGGGCTGGAGGCCGTACTTCTGTAGCGCCGGATTCCGTCGCCGTCGCTACTTCTGTAGAGCCGGAAAACCCTCGCCGTCCCTACCTGGCCCCTACTTGTCGATTACTTGTCGATGTCTCCGACCACGAAGAACAGCGACCCCAGAATCGCCACCATGTCCGCGACGAGCGTGCCGGGCAGCAGCTCCGTCAGGGCCTGGATGTTGTTGTACGAGGCGGAGCGGAGCTTCAGGCGGTACGGGGTCTTCTCGCCCTTGGAGACCAGGTAGTAGCCGTTGATGCCGAGCGGGTTCTCGGTCCAGGCGTACGTGTGGCCCTCGGGGGCCTTGAGGACCTTGGGCAGGCGCTGGTTGATCGGGCCCGGCGGGAGCTCCGTGATCCGGTCGAGGCAGGCGTCCGCCAGGTCGAGCGCGTTGTGGCTCTGCTCCAGAAGGCACTCGAAGCGGGCCAGGCAGTCGCCCTCCTGCCGCGTCACGACCTTCAGGACGTCCTGGAGCTCCCCGTACGCCAGATACGGCTCGTCGCGCCGCAGGTCGAAGTCGACGCCGGAGGCGCGGGCGATCGGGCCGCTGACGCCGTACGCGTGCACGGTCTCCGGCTTCAGGACGCCCACGTTCCGCGTGCGCCCCCGGAAGATCTCATTCCCGAGCACCAACCGGTCGTAGATGTCCATGCGCGAGCGCACCGAGGCAACCGCATCCCGGGCCCGCGACGTCCAACCGAGCGGCAGATCCTCCTTGAGGCCCCCGACCCGGTTGAACATGTAGTGCATCCGGCCGCCGGAGACCTCCTCCATGACGGCCTGGAGCTCTTCGCGCTCCCGGAAGGCGTGGAAGACCGGGGTGATTCCGCCCAGCTCGAGCGGGTACGAACCTAGGAACATCAGGTGGTTGAGCACACGATTCAGCTCGGCGAGCAGCGTGCGCGTCCAGACCGCGCGCTCGGGAACCTCCATGCCGAGCATCCGCTCGACGGCGAGGACCACGCCCAGCTCGTTCGAGAAGGCGGAGAGCCAGTCGTGGCGGTTGGCCAGCATCACGATCTGCCGGTAGTCGCGCGCCTCGAAGAGTTTCTCGGCGCCGCGGTGCATATAGCCGATCACCGGCTCCGCGTGCTGGATGCGCTCGCCGTCGAGGACGAGGCGCAGGCGCAGGACTCCGTGCGTGGACGGATGCTGGGGACCGATGTTGAGCACCATGTCGGTGCTCTCCGCGGCGCCGCCGATACCGACCATGGTCTCCGTCTTGGGACTCATGGCACACAGTCTCTCGTACCGTGGGCGGATCTATGGAGACGGGGATGGCGGGGGATGACGACATGAGCGGGATCGAGCGGACCAGCGGCCCGGACGGGACGGCGGAAACAGGCCCTGAGGCGGCAGAACAGGCAGAAGCCCTGGAAGCGACAGGGCGCCTGGACGGTGCGGAAACGGGCGCCGAAGCCGAACCGTCCTGGGTCGGGCTGCCGCGGGACATGCTCCGGCTGCGGCGGCTGCTGCTCGTGCTGTGGATGGTGCCGCTGACCGTCGCCACGGGGGTGCTGCTCGCCGTCTTCGTCGGCCCCATGTGGGCGCTCTTCGCCCTCGTGCCGTTCGGGCTCGCCCTGTGGGGCTGGCCGCTGCTCGCCCGCAACTGGCGCTCCTGGCGGTACGCCGAGCGCGCCGACGACCTGCTGATCCAGCGCGGCGTGCTGTGGCGCGAGGAGACGGTGGTGCCGTACGGCCGGATGCAACTGGTCGAGGTGGAGTCGGGGCCGCTCCAGCGCAGGTTCGGCCTGGCGGGACTGACCCTGCACACCGCCGCGGCCGCCACGGACGCCACGATTCCGGGGCTTCTCCCCGAAGAGGCGGAACGCCTGCGCGACCGGCTCACGGAACTGGGCGAGGCCCGATCGGCGGGGCTGTGAGCATGGCGGCGGACGAGAAGGACGTACGGAACGGCCAGAAGGACGTACAGAACGGTCAGAAGGACATACGGAACGGCCAGGGTGATCCGGAGGCGCACGCGTCCGCCCGCGAGCGGCGTCTGCACCCCGTCACGCCGCTGCGTCGCGCCTGGGCGCCGGTCGCCGTGGCTGCGGGCTGGGCGGTGCACGACCCGGACTCGGCGTACCGGCGGGCGTCCGACCTGGCGACGGAGACGCTGCTCGCCGGGGCCGCGGCGCTGGTCCTGGTCGGCGCCCTCTACGGCTTTCTGAGCTGGTGGTTCACGCACTTCTCGGTGACCGACACGGAGCTGCGGATCCGCACCGGCCTGCTCTTCCGGCGGACCGCGCACATCCGGCTCGACCGGCTCCAGGCGGTCGATGTGAACCAGCCGTTCCTGGCCCGCCTCCTCGGCGTCGCCAAGCTGAAGATGGACGTCATAGGCACGGACTCCAAGGACGAACTGGCGTATCTGAGCCAGCCGGACGCGAGCGCGCTGCGCGCCGAACTCCTCGCCCGCGCCGCCGGGTTCGCGCCCGAGACGGCCCACGAGGTCGGCGAGGCACCGGTGCAGAACCTGCTGCACGTCGCCCCGTCCCGGCTCGCCGTCGCGCTCGTGCTCACCGGCACGACCTGGGGTCTGCTGATCGCCGCGGCCGTCGTACTGCCGCTGCTCTGGCTGGCCACGCACAGCTGGGGGCTGCTCATCGGCGCCGGGCTTCCGCTGCTGGGCGCGGCGGGGGCGAGCAGCGTGGGGCGGTTCATCCAGGAGTACGACTGGACGGTCGGCACCTCGCCGGACGGGCTCCGGATCGACCACGGGCTGCTCGACCGTGCGCACGAGACGGTGCCACCGGGGCGGGTGCAGACGGTACGCATCGTGGAACCGCTGCTGTGGCGGCGGCTCGGCTGGGTGCGGGTCGAGCTGGACGTCGCCGGGACGTCCAACAGCGTCCTGGTGCCGGTCGCGCCGCGCGAGCTCGCCGAGTCCATGATCGCCCGGGTGCTGCCCGGGGTGACGGTGCCCACGCACGCGGAGCTGTCCCGGCCGCCGTCGCGGTCGGCCTGGTGCGTGCCGGTGTGGTGGCGGGGGCACGGCCTCGCCGTGACGGACGCCGTGTTCGCCGCCCGGCACGGCCTGTTGAGCCGCCGCGTCTCGCTGGTGCCGCACGCGAAGGTGCAGAGCGTACGGCTCACGCAGGGGCCCTGGGAGCGGTTCAAGCGCGTGGCCGACGTGCACGTGGAGACCGGCGCGAACACGTCGGTCGCGGCCCGCATCCGGGACGCCGACGAGGCGGCGGAACTCCTGCAGTCCCAGGCGGACCGCTCCCGAACGGGACGCCGGACGGCACGGCCGGACCGGTGGATGGCCGATACCGGAGCCAGTTCGTCCGGCAGTTCCGGGTCGGCCTCTTCCGGCAGTTCCGGGTCGGCCTCTTCCGGCAGTTCCGGGTCGGCCTCTTCCGGGAGTTGAGGGCTCGCCCGTGGGGCGGGGGTCGCAGGGCGACTCGGCTCGCGGGCACAAAGCCCCGTTACGAGGTCCGACTACGAGGCACGATTACGAGCAAGGTCCGATTACGAGGTCCGACTAAACGAGACCCGATTACGAGGTCCGATTACGGGACCCAGTTACGAGATCGCGGTACGCAGCTCCGCCACGTCGAGCTGCTCCGTCTCGTCGTGCGCCGTGAGGTCGATGACCTCGCCGACGGCGCGGTCCTGCGTACGGCCGATCGGCGCGGTCCGAGCACCGTCTCCGCCCGTGGAGCCCTCGCTCTCGTCCTCGGCTTCGGCTTCGGCCGCCGGGGCGTCGGCGTCCGTGTCGGTGCGGGTGCCGGACTCCGCCTCGGCCCGGTGTGCGGCCAGCGCCTCCGCGCCCACCACGTCCGCGAGGTCCTCGTCCTGCACCGCCCGTACGGCCTCGATCGCGGCCGGGGCGGGTGCCGCGGACACGGCCTTACGTTCTCCCGTACCGAAGAAGTCGAAGCCGCCCTGAACCGGCTTCCGCATCGGAGCGTGCGGCACCACGGCCGCCGCGGCGGGCACCGAGTAGTGCCGCGGACCCGCGGCCGCGCTCTGCGTGTCCTCGTCCGGCACCGTGGCCGGAGCCGGGGAGGCCGAAGACTTCGCCACCGCGCTCTCCGGAGCCCGGTCCGCACCCGCGTCCTGCCCGCCACTCGGGACGCCCCCGCCACCCGGCCCGGAAGGCCCAGAAG
Source organism: Streptomyces sp. NPDC002851 (assembly GCF_053591935.1). NCBI lineage: Bacteria > Bacillati > Actinomycetota > Actinomycetes > Kitasatosporales > Streptomycetaceae > Streptomyces > Streptomyces sp. NPDC002851. The sequence continues at coordinate 33,724 of NZ_JBSFUT010000022.1, forward strand.
GCCCAGAAGGACCGGAGGACCCAGAAGGCCCGGAGGACCCGGAAGGCCCGGAGGACCCAGAGGGACCGGAGGGGCCAGACGGATCGGACGGGCCGGACGGGCCGGACGACCCAGAAGGTCCGGAAGGCGCCGAACTGTCCGCAGACCGCCCCAACTTGTCGAGCGCCCGACCGGCCCGTGCGTACAGCCGGGGGCTCGGCACGACCCGAGGCGCCGCACCGGCATCACCCGCGGTACCGGTACCGTCAGCAGCGCCGGACCCGGCCGAAGCCGCCTTCTCCAGCTGACCGGCACCGCCCGCGTCCGCCACGGCCGTGCGCGTCCCGGCCGACCCACCAGGCATCAGTTCCCGCGTCGGCATGGCCGCCTCGAGGGCAAGCCGACGACGCCCCTCGAGCGCGCTCGCACGCTCCGTCTCCGCGGTGGCGTACCGGCGGAGCAGCGCCGCGTGCTCGCCGCGCAGGGCGGCGAGTTCGGTGCGCTTGGTGCGGAGCTTGGCCTCCAGCTTGCCCCGCAGCTCGCGGGACTCCTCGAGGTCGGACTCCAGCTCGGCTATGCGCTCGTCGTGCCGCCATTCGTCGCTGGCCCGCGCCCGCGTGAGCTCGGCGACGCGCTTCCCGGCGACCCGGTCCCAGCGCCGCATCACGCACGCGCCCACGACGGCGACGACCGCGGTGCCCGCGACCAGGCCGCGGAGCACCACGGGTTCCGCGACCAGCCAGGCGCCGGCGGCGCAGACGAGCGCTCCGCCCGCGATCAGCGAGGGCGGCAGCAGCCTGTGCAAGGGTGGGGAATGGCGGTGACGTCCACGTGGCATGGCCAGAAACTTACCGCGCGTGCGCAAGGGACGGGGCCCCGCCCGGCAATCTGTTCCCTTGTGGTTACGAACACCCGTCCCGTTCACACCACAACCATCCCTCCCCCAGGGCAAGTTGACCTTCAGGCCCTCTGGAGCGGCCACTTGACCGAAGATCGGCCTCGCCGAATCAGTTCTTCAGCAGCCCCTTGGACTTGAGGTACTCGCGCGCGGCGTCCGCTTCCTTCACCCGCTCCGCGTCGACCTTGCGATTGAGTTCCACGAGATCGTCGGTGGTGAGCGTCTTGGTCAGCTTTCCGAGAGCGTCGGCTATCGCCTTGTCGCCCGCCTCCTTGGCGTTGACGACCGGAAGGACGTTGTCCGCGTTCTGGAGCTTCTTGTCGTCCTCGAGCAGGACCAGGTCGTAGTTCTCCAGGGTCGCGTCCGTCGTGGTGGTCAGGACCAACTGGTCCTCGCCGTCCTTGACGGCCTGCTTGGCCTGGGGGGTGCCGACACCCTTCGGGTCGACGCCCGCCACGTCGATTCCGTACGTCTCCTTCAGACCGGGGGCGCAGAAGGGCCGCACCTCGCATTCGTCCCCGGCGGCAATGGTGACCTTCAGCTTGGCCCGGCCCAGGTCCGAAAGCGTCTTGAGCTTGTTCTTCTTGGCGTATTCCTTGCTCACCGCGAAAGCGTTCTGGTCGACCGCTTCTCCGGGCGGCAGCACCTTCAGTCCGCGCGTCTCGGCGAGCTTCTTCAGGGCGGTGACGGTGGCCTCTATGTCGCTCGACGCCACGGGCTTCGCCTTGGGGCCGTTCTCCTTGGCGTTGAGGAATTCCGCGAGCGTTGCGGCATATTCCGGTACGACGTCGATCTCGCCCTTCTCCAGGGACGGTTCGTAAAGCTCGCGGTTCTCGACCGTCTTGATCGACGCGCTGTATCCGGCGTCCGTGAGCAGCTGTTTGTAGAGCTCGGCGAGAACCTTGGATTCGGTGAATCCGGCGGCGCCCACGACCAGGCTGCCCTTCTTGCCGTCACCAGCGCCGCCGGAGCCCTTTTCCTCCAGGCTGTCGCCACCGCAGGCGGTCAGGCCCGCGGTGAGGCCGAGGACGGCGGCCGCCGCCGCGGCCATGCGCATGCCGCGCGGGTACGAGTTCATGGGAACCACCGTTCGCTGTCGTTACGCCAGTACGTCATCGTCATCGTCGCCATCACACGGAACGCCGCCCGCGCCATCCCGCGGACCGCCGCCCCGGCTCACGCGGCAAGGACCCGCCGCCGCATGGGATCGAACCACTTCCCCACCCCGATGAGAACCCCCTCCACCAGCAGGGCGAGCCCCGCCACGAGCAGGGCGCCCGCGACCACTTGGGGGGTGTCCTGGAGGTTGAACCCCGCCGTGATGATCCGGCCCAGGCCGCCCTCGCCCGCCATCGCGGCGAGCGTCGCGGTCGCCACCACCTGCACCGCCGAGGACCGCAGTCCGGTGATGATCAGCGGGTAGGCGAGGGGCAGTTCGACCCGCAGGAAGAGTTGCCCGCCGCTCATCCCCATGCCCCGCGCGGCCTCCACCACCGACCGGTCGACCTCGCGCATCCCCACGTACGCGTTGGTGAGCAGCGGCGGCACGGCGAACAGCACCAGCGCGATCAGCGTCGGCAGATCCCCGTACCGGGCGAGCGGGGTGAGCGAGAGCAGCACCAGGATCGCCAGGGTGGGCACCGCACGCCCCACGTTGGAGAGGTTCACCGCGAGCGCACCCCCCTTGCCGAGGTGCCCGAGCACCAGGGCGAGGGGCAGCGCGATCAGGCAGGCCACGGCGAGACAGGTGCCACTGAAGTACAGGTGCTCCCCGAGCCGGTTCCAGATGCCCTTCTCGCCCTGCCAGTTGGCGCCGGTGGTCAGCCAGGTGAAGGCTCCCGTGATCGCGTTCATGCTGGTTCCGTCGCCTTCGCGAGGGTGCGCGGGCGCGCGCTGCGCGGCCCGCGGGTGCGTATTCGGGTCCAGGGCGTCAGCCACCGCTGCAGGCCGAGCAGGAGCAGGTCGGCGGCGATCGCGAGCAGCACGCAAAGAGCCGAGGCCGCGAGCACCTGGGCCTTGAAGTCCCGACGGAGCCCGTCCATGATCAGGCCGCCCAGGCCGCCGTAGTCCACGATGGCGCCGACCGTGGTCAGGGCGACCGTCGACACCGTCGCGATCCGTACCCCGGCGAGCAACGCGGGCAGCGCGAGCGGGAGTTCGACCTCCCAGAACTGCCGCCCCGGCCCGTACCCCATCCCGCGCGCCGCCTCCCGCGCCTCCTCGGGCACGGCCTCGAGCCCCGCCAGGATGTTCCGCACGAGCACGGTCAGGGAGTAGAGCACCAGGCCCGTCACGACCAGGGCCACGGAGAGCCCGAAGACCGGCAGGAGCAGCGAGAACATGGCGAGCGACGGCACCGAGTAGAGCGCCGTCGTCAGGCCGAGTACCGGACCGGCGAAGACCCGGCCGCGGCGCGCGAGCAGCGCGAGCGGAAGGGCCACGGCGAGCCCGAGCGCGACCGACACGGCCGTGATGCCCACGTGCTGCACCAAGGCGTCGGTCAACTCCGGGCCGCGGGTGCGCAGATACTCCCCGCACACCCAGTCATTGGTCACCAGGCAGCTCTGCTCGGCCATCCTCGGCCCACCTCCCCCGAACATCCGTATGTCTGGCGACCCTAAACCCCGGCACTGACAATCGCGGAGACCAGTCGTCCTGCCGCAACATGAGGTTCACAGAACGCCCACCACAATGGGGAGCCATGATCCGGTTCGAGCACGTCACCAAGCGGTACGCGGACGGCACGACGGCCGTCGACGACCTGTCCTTCGAGGTCGCCGAGGGTGAACTGGTCACGCTCGTCGGCCCGTCCGGCTGCGGCAAGACCACGACGATGAAGATGGTGAACCGGCTCATCGAACCCACCTCGGGCCGGATCTTCCTGGACGGTGCGGACATATCCACCGTCGATCCGGTCGAGTTGAGGCGCCGTATCGGCTATGTCATCCAGCAGGTCGGCCTGTTCCCGCACAAGACGGTCCTGGACAACACGGCGACCGTCCCACACCTGCTCGGCGTCAAGCGCGCCAAGGCCCGCGAGCGCGCCGCCGAACTCCTCGACCTGGTCGGCCTCGACCCGTCCGTGCACGGCGGCCGCTACCCCGAGCAGCTCTCCGGCGGCCAGCGCCAGCGCGTCGGCGTGGCCCGCGCCCTGGCCGCCGACCCGCCCGTGCTGCTCATGGACGAGCCGTTCGGGGCCGTGGACCCGGTGGTCCGCGAGCATCTGCAGAGCGAGTTCCTGAAGCTCCAGTCGGCGGTCCGCAAGACGGTCCTGTTCGTGACGCACGACATCGAGGAGGCGGTCCGCCTCGGCGACCGCATCGCCGTCTACGGCTCCGGCCGCATCGAGCAGTACGACGCACCCGCCGCCGTCCTGGGCGCCCCCGCCACCGACTACGTCGCCGAATTCGTGGGCGCCGACCGGGGGTTGAAGCGGCTTTCGGTCACCCCGATCGAGGAGGGGGACCTGGAACAGCCGCCGGTCGTCCGGCTCGACGACCCGCTGCCGAGGGCCGCCGAACAGCTGCGCGCGGACGGCGGCGGCGCCCCATGGGCGGTCGTACTGGACGCGCAGGGCCATCTGCACGGCTGGATCTCGGCCGAACACGCCGAGCGGGACGGCACGGTGCGCGACCAGGCACGCCGCATGGAGGCATGGCTTCCGGTCGGTGCGTCCCTGAAACAGGCGTTCTCGACGATGCTGCAGCACGACGCGGGCTGGATCGCGGTGATCGACGACGAGGACAGGTATCCCGAGGGCCGGTTCCTGGGCGTCCTGACCCCCGCGACCCTGCACGAGGCGCTGCGCCGTTCCACGGCCGCCGACGCCCGCGCGATCAGCCGGGCGGAGGTCGACCTGGAGACGGTCGCGGTCGCCATCCGGCCGTAACGGTCGCGGTCTCCATCCGGCAGGAGGGGTACGTCAGTTCGCGGAGATCCGCCCACTCAGCCACACCATCGCGGGCGGGATCTCGCGGCGCCACGTGTTGAAGTTGTGCCCACCGCTGTCGAGGATGATCGACGAGACCCGGGTCGGCGCCTTGGCCTTGTCGATGAACCTCAGGGTGTCCCCGTAGTTGCCCTCGCCCTCCTTGCTGCTGGTGGCGAGGAGCGAGACCTTCGGCGGGGGCCGGTGGTCGAGGAGCCAGTGCAGATCGGCCTCCCGCTCCAGCTGCTTGTCACCGTGGAAGAGGTCACCGGTGTCGGAGTCGAGGGGCGCCTTGTAGTTGGCGGACAGGCCGGCGCCCGCGGCGAACCGGTCGGGATGCTTCATGGCGATCTTCAACGCGCAGTAGCCGCCGGTGGAGTTGCCGATCACGCCCCAGTTCTCGGGCTTCGTGCCGACGCGGTAGCGGCCGGAGATCGCGGTGGGCAGGTCCTTCGCGAAGAACGTCTCGGTCTTCGGGCCGTTCGGCACGTCCACGCACTCGGTGTCGCGCGGCGGCGCCACCGTGGGCCGCAGCATGACCAGGACCATCGGCTGCATCTTCCCCTTCTTGGCCTGTGCGTGGGCGGTGGCCGGATAGCGCAGGCCGTTCAGGAGGTTCTCGGCGGTGCCGGGGAAGCCGGTGATGACCACGGCCGCGGGGAAGACGCGGTCCTTCTCCTTGAAGTACTCGGGCGGCAGATAGACGTAGGCGGGCGAGCGTATGCCGGACTCCGCGCCGGTGACCTCGATCTTCTGGACCCGGCCGCCCGAGGTGCGGCTGCCGCCGCCGGGCACGTGCGGCACGCTCTGGCTGTCAAGGACCTTGACCGGACCGCCCGGACCACCGGGACCGTCGGCCTTGTCGTGGTCCACGACCACGCCCATGTCCTGTTCCTGGCCGAAGAGATCGGCCCAGGAGGCGTAGAACTCGAAGGAGCGATTGGCGGCGAGGCCGATCGTCGCGAACACCATCACCTGGGTCGCCGCGAGCACGCCGACCCGGCCGAGCACCGCGCGCCAATTGCGCCCCGCGAGCCGCGGCCAGAGCCAGACCGTGCCGAAGAACAGCAACACGGCCAGCAACGCGGTCAGCGCGAGGACGAGATTGCTCTTGAGACCCATGGGGTTTCCTGCCTGTGCTTTCTACCTGGGCCGTCGACCGGCCGAACGGTGCGCCGGGTGCCCTGCCGTTACGACGGTTCCGGCCTCCTGCACCGGATTTCCGGCTCAGAGAGTGAACCCGTTTCCCGAATGTGCCGTCCTAGAGAGCGCAATTGTCCGGCGTAACGCACATATCGCGCGTATCACGCCGGACTTCGACTCTCTCGCAGAACTACGGGATGCGATGTCTGTCAGGATAGATGGGGAAACTTCGGGTGGCGTTGCAGCAGCTTCACGCAGAATCCGCCACATACTGCGCGGGCCGCGGCCCGAGAAGGTGCCCTCCCTCGTCGCCACCCTCTGCACCCTGGTCGGCCTCCTGGACATCGCCGCCGGTGTGTTCCCGCGCTTCCGGCACAGCCGCATCCACACCCTCGCCGAGGTGCTGCCCGGCGCGCTCGGCCCGTTCGCGGCCGCCGCGGCGCTCAGCGCGGGCGTGCTCCTCCTGCTGCTCGCACACGGCCTGAGGCGCCGCAAGCGGCGGGCCTGGCGGGCCGCCGTGGTGCTGCTCCCGGCCGGTGCCGTCGCCCAGTTCGCGTACCGGCACTCGATCGTCGGCGTCCTGATCGCCGCCCTGCTGCTCGCGCTCCTGCTGCGCCACCGGAGTGAGTTCGCCGCCCTGCCCGACCCGCGCAGCCGCTGGCGGGCACTGACCAACTTCTTCCTGATGGGCACCTTCTCGCTCGGCCTCGGCACGGTGATCGTCGGCACCCATCCGCACAAGGTGGTCGGCGATCCGAGCATCGCGGACTACCTCACCCATGTCGTGTACGGCCTGTTCGGCGTCGAGGGCCCGATCGACTACACCGGGCGTACGTCCTGGACCGTCGGCTACTCGCTCGGCGCCCTCGGCATGCTGACCGCCCTGACCACCATCTACCTGGCCTTCCGCCCCGAGCACCCGGCCGCCCGGCTCACCGAGGACGACGAGACCCGGCTGCGCGAGCTGCTCGCCAAGCACGGCGCCCGCGACTCCCTCGGCCACTTCGCGCTCCGCCGCGACAAAGGCGTGGTCTTCTCGCCCAGTGGCAAGGCCGCCGTCTGCTACCGCGTCGTCTCCGGCGTGATGCTCGCGAGCGGCGACCCCGTAGGCGATGTGGAGGCCTGGCCCGGCGCCATCGAACGCTTCATGGACGAGGCCAAGAAGCACTCCTGGACCCCCGCCGTCATGGGCTGCTCCGAGACCGGCGGCGAGGTCTGGACCCGCGAGACCGGCCTCGACGCCCTGGAACTCGGGGACGAGGCGGTGGTGGACGTCGCGGATTTCTCCCTGGCCGGGCGCGCGATGCGCAACGTGCGCCAAATGGTCAAACGCATCGAGCGCAATGGCTACGAGACCCGGGTACGGCGGGTACGTGACCTGAACCCCACCGAGCTGGCCCGGATCCAGCGCGCCGCCGCCGACTGGCGCGGCACCGACACCGAGCGCGGCTTCTCCATGGCCCTCGGCCGCATCGGCGACCCGCGCGACGGTGACTGCCTGATCGCCACCGCCCACAAGCAGGAAGAAAATCCGGGCCCTTATGGCGACCTCAAGGCCGTCCTGCACTTCGTGCCCTGGGGACCCGACGGCGTCTCCCTCGACCTGATGCGCCGCGACCGCTCGGCCGACCCCGGCATGAACGAGCTGCTCATCGTGGCCGCCCTGCAGGCCGCCCCGAAGCTCGGCATCGCGCGCGCGTCCCTGAACTTCGCGATGTTCCGCTCCGCCCTGGCGCGCGGCGAGAAGCTCGGCGCGGGCCCGGTCCTGCGCACCTGGCGGGGGCTGCTCGTGTTCCTGTCCCGCTGGTTCCAGATCGAGTCCCTGTACAAGTTCAACGCCAAGTTCCGGCCACGCTGGGAGCCCCGCTTCGTGGTCTTCCGCGCCACCCGTGACCTGCCCCGCATCGGCCTGGCCGCGATGCAGGCCGAGGGCTTCGTGACCTTCGCCCTGCCGCGCTTCCTGCGCCCGGGACCGCGCCCGCAGCGGCCGTGCCCGCACGGCACGGAGAGCAACCCGAGCCCGTCCGGCGTCTGAGCTGGGCAAGAAGCCCGCCGCAGGCCCGCGAACCTCCCCCTGCCGCACGGGCGCCTAGGCTGGGGGCATGAGGACGTTGCATGGCCGGGGCTCGGTCGTAGGACTACCGGAGTGGGACCGCTGTGCGGTGATGGGGGTCGTCAATGTGACGCCCGACTCCTTCTCCGACGGCGGCCGCTGGTTCGACACCACGACGGCCATCAAACATGGCCTCGCCCTGGTCACCGAGGGCGCCGACCTGGTCGACGTGGGCGGTGAGTCGACCCGCCCCGGCGCCACCCGCGTGGACGAGGCCGAGGAGCTGCGCCGCGTCGTGCCCGTCGTGCGCGGCCTGGTCTCCGAGGGCGTCACCGTCTCGGTGGACACCATGCGCGCCTCCGTCGCCGAGCAGGCCCTGGCCGCAGGCGCCCGCCTGGTCAACGACGTCAGCGGCGGCCTGGCCGACCCCGCCATGGTCCCGGTCGTCGCCGCGGCCGGCGCGCCCTTCGTGGTGATGCACTGGCGCGGCTTCAGCGAGGACATGAACAGCCGCGCGGTCTACGACGACGTGGTCACCGAGGTCGTGAACGAGCTCCACGCGCGCGTGGCGGCGGTCATAGCGGGCGGCATCGCCCCCGAGCAGATCGTCGTCGACCCCGGCCTCGGCTTCGCCAAGCAGGCCGAGCACGACCTCGGCCTCCTCGCCCACATGAAGGAGCTGCGCGCCCTGGGCCACCCGGTCCTGGTCGCCGCCTCCCGCAAGCGGTTCCTCGGCCGCGTACTCGCCGGACCCGAGGGCTCCCCGCCGCCCGCGCGCGAGCGGGACGCCGCCACCGCCGCGGTCTCCGCCATCGCCGCGCACGAGGGCGCCTGGGCGGTCCGCGTGCACGAGGTGCGGGCCACCGCCGACGCCGTCCGCGTCGCCCGCGCGGTCGAGCGCTTTTCCGACTCCGGCACGGCCGACGGCACCGCCACCGACGCCGCACCCGCCACCTCAGCCACACCGGCCACCGGCGCCGCGAGCCGGACCGAGGGAGCCCAGTGACGTCGCGTACCGACATCGAAGCGGTCGAGGCGGCCAACACCGCCTTCTACGAGGCCATGGAGCGCGGCGACTTCGAGGCGGTCTCCGAGCTCTGGCTCACCGCCGACGAGGGCGGCCCCGCGGCACAGGTCTCCTGCGTCCACCCCGGCTGGCCGGTGCTCACCGGCCGCGGCGAGGTCCTCAGGTCGTACGCCCTGATCATGGCGAACACCGAGTACATCCAGTTCTTCCTGACCGATGTGAAGATCGACATCGGCGGCGACACCGCCCTGGTGACCTGCACCGAGAACATCCTCAGCGGCGGCCCGGCCGAGGACGGCGGCGAGCTCGGCCCGCTCGTCGGCCAGCTCGTGGTCGCCAGCAATGTGTTCCGCCGCACCCCGGACGGCTGGAAGCTCTGGTCCCACCACGCCTCGCCGGTCCTCGCCGAGTCCGACGAGGAGAACGGGCCGGGCGGCGGCATCGTCGACGAATCGGACGGCCCGGCACCCGCGTGAGTAGGCACCCTCCCCGAGTGGATTGAGGCCCGACCGCCTTGGGTATGGGCGGCTACCAGCCATGAACCGGATTGTCCATAGCCCCCGTGGGCAACCGGTGTCAGTGCCCGAAGGTAGATTCGAATGGGCTCTCCTACCGACCGCACTCGGGGCGGGGCCGCCGAACCGACGATTGCAGGAGTGATTCGCGTGGATCGTGTCGCGCTGCGCGGCCTCAAGGCCCGTGGACACCACGGTGTCTTTCCCCGTGAACGCGAAGAGGGCCAGACCTTCATCGTGGACCTGGTACTGAGCCTGGACACCAGGGCGGCCGCGGCCGACGACGACCTGGCGAAGACCGTGCACTACGGCGTCGTGGCCGAGGAGGTCGTGGCGGTCGTCGAGGGCGAGCCCGTCGACCTGATCGAGACCCTCGCCGAACGCATCGCACAGCAGTGCCTCAAGCACGCCGGCGTCCAGGAGGTAGAGGTGGTGGTGCACAAGCCGGACGCGCCCATCACCGTGCCCTTCGACGACGTCACCATCACCATCACCCGGAGCCGAGCATGAACACTCAGAGCGACCCCACGGTCCAGCCGGTGCCCGCCTCCGTGGTGGAACAGGTGGACGCCGCAGACATCACCCTCAACAACCCGAAGTTCGCCGTCCTCTCCCTCGGCAGCAACCTCGGCAACCGCCTGGAGACCCTCCAGGGCGCCGTCGACGCCCTCGAGGACACCCCCGGCCTGCGCGTCAAAGCCGTCTCCCCGGTCTACGAGACCGCGCCCTGGGGCGTCGAACCGGGCACTCAACCCACGTACTTCAACGCCGTCGTGGTGATCCGGACGACGCTCCCCCCGTCCTCGCTCCTGGAGCGCGCGCAGGCGGTCGAGGAGGCCTTCCACCGCGTACGCCACGAACGCTGGGCCCCTCGCACCATCGACGTCGACATCGTGTCCTACCAGGGCGTCGTCTCCGACGACCCGGAACTCACCCTCCCGCACCCCCGCGCCCACGAGCGGGCCTTCGTCCTCGCCCCCTGGCACGACGTCGACCCGGAAGCCCAGCTGCCCGGCCGCGGCCCCGTCGCCGAGCTCCTGCGCCAGGTCACACGCGAAGGCGTCACGCCGCGCGCCGATCTGGAACTCCGGCTGCCTGAATAGTCGTTAGGGTCAGGGACGGTACGAGGACGAGACTCCGAGAGAGAAGGTCGACGCCCGCGTGAAACAGCTGCGTATCAGGACCCTGCTCGGGCTCTTCGTGGTGGCCGGGGTGCTGTCCTGGGCGGGCGCGCGCCTCTGGGACTCGTTCGGCACCCTGCCGAGCGTGCCGCTTGCCGCGCCCATCGTCCTGGCCCTGATCGCCGCCGTCCTCTTCGCCACGGCCCTCTCGCTGCGCTCCCGGCTCCGCGCCCAGCGCGAGCGGCGGCCGGGCGCGAAGGGCGTGGACCCGATGATGGCGGCCCGCGCCGTGGTCTTCGGCCAGGCCAGTGCCCTGGTCGCGTCGATCGTCGCCGGGATGTACGGCGGCACGGGCGTCTTCCTGCTCACCCAGCTCGAGATCCCGGCCCGCCGCGACCAGGCCATCTACGCAGGCGGCTCGGTCCTCGCGGGCGCGGCCGTGGTGGTGGCGGCGATCTTCCTGGAGCGCGTCTGCAAGCTCCCCGAGGGCCCGGAGGACGAGGACGAGGGCACGGCCCCGATCGCGTAACACCGGACGGACCGCGGCCCAAGGCCGCCGCGCAGACTCCCGGGCCCGCGCAGACTTCCGGGTCTGCGAAGACTTCCCGCGCCGACTTCCGGGTCCGCGAAGAATCAGTTCCCCAGTATCAGGCTCATCGCCTCGGCCCGCGTCGTCGCGTCCCGCAGCTGCCCGCGCACCGCCGACGTTGTCGTCTTCGCGCCCGGCTTGCGCACGCCGCGCATCGACATGCACATGTGCTCGGCCTGGATCACCACGATCGCCCCGCGCGCCTCCAGGATCTTCACCAGCGAATCGGCGATCTGCGTGGTGAGTCGTTCCTGCACCTGCGGCCGCCGCGCGAACACCTCGACGAGACGGGCCAGCTTCGACAGGCCGGTGATCTTGCCGCTCTCCGCCGGGATGTAGCCGACGTGCGCCACCCCGTGGAACGGCAGCAGGTGGTGCTCACAGAAAGAGACGATCTCGATGTCCTTCACGAGCACCATCTCGTCGTGCCCGAGGTCGAACGTTGTCGTCAGCACGTCCTCGGGGGCCTGCCACAGACCGGCGAGCAGCTCCCGGTACGCCCGGGCCACCCGGGCCGGCGTCTCGCGCAGGCCCTCTCGGTCCGGGTCCTCTCCGACCGCGATCAGAAGTTCGCGTACGGCGTTCTCGGCCCGCTTCTCGTCGAACTCGCCGATCGAACCCTCGCCGTCCAGCGTCACCGGGTCGGTCATGTGTGCCTCGTTCCTGTTACGTACGGCGACGATCGCGCCGTACGTCCTTCCTGCGGCGCCGCCCGGCGCCTTGTGGCTGCATGGCTTGGCGGCGTACGGAAAAGCCGCGCCCCCCAGGCTAGAACCAGGGGGGCGCGGCATCCATTCCGGGCCTGGTGAGGTTCCCGGAGAACCGGCGGTCAGCTCTCCGGGTGCTCCTCGGGCGTCTGCTGCGACTTGGTCAGATCCGGCTGCTGCGGCGCGTCCGTCGCGGAGGCGGCGATCGCGGGCGTCACGCCGTTCGCACCGTTCGTCAGCGACAGCTCCTTGGGGGAGAGCACCGGCGGGCGGGTCGAGGGCGTACGCCGCGAGGAACCGGTCCACGCCGGGCGGGCCGGGCGCTTCACGATCGGCGCGAAGATCTCGGCGACCTCCTCCTTGCCCAGGGTCTCCTTCTCCAGGAGCGCCAGGACCAGGTTGTCGAGGACGTCACGGTTCTCGACGAGGATCTCCCACGCCTCGTTGTGCGCGGTCTCGATGAGCTTCTTGACCTCTTCGTCGACCAGGGCCGCGACCTCTTCCGAGTAGTCGCGCTGGTGCGCCATCTCCCGGCCGAGGAACGGCTCCGAGTTGTCGCCGCCGAACTTGATGGCGCCGAGCCGCTCGGTCATGCCGTACTGCGTGACCATGGCGCGGGCCGTGGTGGTGGCCTTCTCGATGTCGTTGGCCGCGCCCGTCGTCGGATCGTGGAAGACCAGCTCCTCGGCCGCACGGCCGCCCAGCATGTACGCGAGCTGGTCGAGCATCTCGTTCCGCGTGGTCGAGTACTTGTCCTCGTCCGGGAGCACCATGGTGTAGCCCAGAGCCCGGCCGCGGGACAGGATCGTGATCTTGTGCACCGGGTCGGAGTTCGGGGAGGCCGCCGCGACCAGGGCGTGACCGCCCTCGTGGTACGCGGTGATCTTCTTTTCCTTGTCCGACATGATCCGGGTCCGCTTCTGCGGACCGGCCACGACGCGGTCGATCGCCTCGTCCAGGAACTTGTTGTCGATCAGCTTCGCGTCGCTGCGGGCGGTGAGCAGCGCGGCCTCGTTGAGGACGTTGCTCAGGTCCGCGCCGGTGAAGCCGGGGGTACGGCGCGCGACCGCGGACAGGTCCACGTCCGGCGCGACCGGCTTGCCCTTCTGGTGAACCTTGAGGATCTCCAGACGGCCCTGCATGTCCGGGCGGTCGACCGCGATCTGCCGGTCGAAGCGGCCCGGGCGGAGCAGTGCCGGGTCGAGGATGTCGGGCCGGTTGGTGGCGGCGATCAGGATGACGCCGCCCTTCACGTCGAAGCCGTCCATCTCGACGAGCAGCTGGTTCAGGGTCTGCTCACGCTCGTCGTGACCGCCACCGAGGCCCGCGCCACGGTGACGTCCCACCGCGTCGATCTCGTCGACGAAGACGATCGCCGGGGCGTTCGCCTTGGCCTGCTCGAAGAGGTCGCGGACACGCGACGCACCGACACCGACGAACATCTCGACGAAGTCGGAACCGGAGATCGAGTAGAACGGCACCCCGGCCTCACCGGCGACGGCGCGCGCGAGCAGCGTCTTACCGGTACCGGGCGGGCCGTAGAGCAGCACACCCTTGGGGATCTTCGCGCCGACGGCCTGGAACTTCGCAGGCTCCTGGAGGAACTCCTTGATCTCGTGGAGCTCCTCGACAGCCTCGTCCGACCCGGCGACGTCCGTGAAGGTCGTCTTCGGGGTGTCCTTGGTGATCAGTTTGGCCTTGGACTTCCCGAAGTTCATGACTCGGGAGCCGCCGCCCTGCATCTGATTCATCAGGAACAGGAAGACGAGCACGATCAGGACGAAGGGCAGCAGGGAGAGCAGGATGCCGACGAACGGGTTCTGCTTCGACGGCGTGATCGTGTAGCCGTCCTTCAGGTCGCCGTTGTCGTAGTTCTCCTGCAGCTTGGCGGCGAGGCGGTCGCCCTGCTCGCCGATGTAGCTGGCCTGGATCTTGGCGCTGCCGCCGTACTTCTTCTCGTCGGCGCCCTTCTTCAGTTCGACCTTGATGGTCTGCTCGTCACCGGTGGTGAGCTTGGCGGTCTGTGCCTGCTTGTCGTTGATGGCCTTGACGACCTCGCCGGTGTCCACCGTCTTGTAGCCGCCGGACGAGCCGACGACCTGCATCAACACGACCACGGCGAGGACGGCCAGCACGATCCACATGACCGGCCCACGGAAGTATCGCTTCACGTCCATCCATACGGAGCGGTGCCGCCCCGTCCCTCCTGCCATAGTGAGTTTGATAAAGGCTGTTCTTCGGACGGTACCCCAGCATTGTCACCCGAAGTCGCAGGGGACGGTGGGCAAACCCGTCTTCCCATGTTCCAACGTCGGGGACGCGTCAAGGGTTCCCGGCGGGCTCAGCCGCCGTAAACGTGCGGTGCCAGGGTGCCGACGAACGGCAGGTTCCGGTACTTCTCCGCGTAGTCGAGGCCGTACCCGACGACGAACTCGTTCGGGATGTCGAAGCCGACCCACTGCACGTCGATCGCGACCTTGGCCGCGTCCGGCTTGCGCAGCAGCGTGCAGACCTCGAGCGAGGCGGGCTCGCGGGAGCCCAGGTTGGAGATCAGCCAGGAAAGGGTCAGGCCGGAGTCGATGATGTCCTCGACGATCAGGACGTGCTTGCCCTTGATGTCGGTGTCGAGGTCCTTGAGGATGCGGACGACGCCGGACGACTGGGTGCCCGCGCCGTACGAGGACACCGCCATCCAGTCCATCGTGACGGGGGTGGACAGCGCGCGCGCCAGGTCCGCCATCACCATCACGGCGCCCTTGAGGACGCCGACGATCAGCAGGTCCTTGCCCGCGTACTCCGCATCGATCTTCGCGGCCAGCTCGGCCAGCTTCGCGTCGATCTGTTCCTTGGTGATGAGCACCTTCTCCAGGTCGGTGCCCATGTCTTTCGCGTCCACCCGCACATCACTTTCGGTTCGCCGTGGGTCAGCCCTGCCGAAGGACAAGTCTGCCACCCTGCCGCCGGGCCTCCACCCGGCCGGGCAGGTTGATGGCTCCCTGGCCGCGCCAGCTGGTGATCAGACGGTCGACTTCCTCGATGTGCCGGGCGAAGAGCGAACCGGCCGGAGAGCCCGCGGCGATGGCCGCGCGGCGCAGTACGCGACGGCGCACGGCGGGCGGCAGGGCGTACAGCTTGGCGCACTCCAGGAGCCCGGACTCGTCGCGCACGGTCTGGTCGGCCTGGGCCGCCCAGGTGTCCAGCGCGTCGGCGTCGTCCCGGGAGAGCTGAGCCGTACGGGCGAGCGCCTCGACGACGCCCTTGCCGAGCGCCTTCTCGAGCGCGGGCAGCCCTTCGTGGCGCAGCCGGGATCGGGTGTACGCGGGGTCGGCGTTGTGCGGGTCGTCCCAGACCGGCAGGGACTGGACCATGCAGGCCTTGCGGGCGGTCTGCCGGTCAAGGTGCAGGAAGGGCCGCCAGTAGCGGGCGGCGGTGCCGGGGCCGCCGGAGACGGAGGCCATGCCGGAGAGCGAGCGGATGCCGGAGCCGCGGGCGAGCCCGAGCAGCACGGTCTCCGCCTGGTCGTCGCGGGTGTGGCCGAGCAGGATGGCGTCGGCGCCGTGCCGCTCGGCGACGGCGTCCAGGGCGGCGTACCGCGCGTCGCGGGCGGCGGCCTCCGGGCCGCCGTCGCGGCCGACGGAGACCGTGACGCATTCGACGGGGTCGAGCCGCAGTGCGGTCATGCGCGCGGCGACCTCGGCGGCGCGCAGCTCGGAACCGGCCTGGAGGCCGTGGTCGACGGTGACGCCGCCGGCCCGGATACCGAGCTTGGGCGCCTCGAAGGCGAGGGCCGAGGCGAGCGCCATGGAGTCGGCGCCGCCGGAGCAGGCCACGAGGACGAGGGGTGCCCGGTCCGGCTCGCGCGCGGGCGTGTGTGGGGCGTCCTGCGGGGAGCGTGCGGCCGGGGCGGTGGGCGGCGTGGCGGGCGCGGCAGGGGCGGGAGGTGCCGGGGACGGCGCGGCCGCGGTGGAGGGGGCACGGGACGGCGAAGGGGCTGTGAGGGGGGCAGCAGTACGCACGGCGTTTGCGGCCTGCGCCGCGTAGTCGCGTACTGCCGGCTCTTGGGCCAGGTCGGTCAGGACGTCGTGGAGTACGCGGCGGACCGCCAGGCGTATCGCTGCGACCGCAGGATGGGGACCCATGTGTCCGGTTCCCTTCGTGAAATTGGGGGTGTGCCTCGGATCAGGTCACTGGTCGGGTCACTTCGAGCGGGTGGACCGTCGTGGCGAGTACAAGATCGCTTCACCCCAGTCCAGTCACTCAGAGTGTGATGATGGTGACAGAGCCGAGCCGATACCCGAGCATTGCACGCCTACCAAGGGCTCACGGTCCCTCGGACGGGTGATTGCGATGGCTTCGTTGTGCCGACGGCGGCACGCCGTTCACGACTCTGTCTTACGGTGCACCCTCGCGACCCAGTCCGCGGGTTTGGCGATCTCCGCCTTGGTGGGGAGCGTATTCGGCGAGGTCCAGACCCGATTGAACCCGGCCATCCCGACCTCGTCGACGACGGCCCGGACGAACCGCTCGCCGTCGCGGTACTGGCGCAGTTTGGCGTCGAGGCCGAGCAGCTTGCGCAGGGCCTGGTCGAGGCGCGACGCACCACGGGCCCGGCGCTCCTTGAACTTCTCGCGGATCTCGGTGACGGACGGCACGACGTCCGGGCCCACGCCGTCCATGACGTAGTCCGCATGCCCTTCGAGCAGGGACATCACGGCGGTGAGGCGGGCGAGGATCTCGCGCTGAGCGGGCGTCTGGACCAGCTCCACAAGAGAACGGCCGCTGTCGTCCTCACCCTCCTGACGGCTCCCGGAGAGCGAGGCCGCGGCCTCCCTGAACCGCTCGAGAACGGTCATAGGGTCGATCTCGGTCTCGCCGAGGAATGACTGGATCTCGCCCTCGAGATGGTCGCGGAGCCAGGGCACGGCGGTGAACTGGGTGCGGTGCGTCTCCTCGTGCAGGCACACCCAGAGCCTGAAGTCGTGCGGATCGACGTCGAGTTCGCGCTCCACGTGCACGATGTTCGGCGCGACGAGCAGCAGCCGACCGCCGCCGTTGGACCCGGCGGGCAGATCGCGGGTGGCGGGGGCGAACGTCTCGTACTGCCCGAGCACCCGGGAGGCGAGGAACGACAGGAGCATCCCGAGCTCCACACCGGTGACCTTGCCGCCGACCGCGCCGAGCACGGCGCCGCCCGGCGTGCCGCTGCGCCGCTCCTGCATCTTGTCCAGAAGCGGTTTGAGGACCTGCCGGAACCCGGCGACGTTCGCCCGCACCCATCCGGCCCGGTCGACCACGAGCACCGGCGTGTCATGGGTCCCGTCCGCGTCCTGAGGCCCCATCCGCGTAAAGGAACGGACATGCTCCTCCGAGGACTTGGCATGCCGACGCAGCTCCGAGACCACGGCGCGTGCCTCGTCCCGGCTCACCTCAGGGCCCGGCCGTACGAGCCGGGTCGCGGTCGCCACCGCGAGATTCCAGTCGACCATCTCCGCACCACCGATGCTCGTCATGCGTCAACGGTACGTTGCCGAGGCCCCTCACGGAGCGGCTTGAGCGGGCAGGTCTCCGCACCCGCACCTGGGGGCGCCGCGATCGCGCACCCCCGGCAGGGCTCAGCGGCAGCCGCAGTTCGCGACCGTGGCGGCCAGCTGGTCGAGCGTGGACTGGGCCGCATGGGGGTCGGCCGTCCCGGAGGCCGTGAAGGCGAAGACGAGCAGGCGGCCGTCGGCGTCGACGACCGAACCGGCGAGGGTGTTCACACCGGTCAGGGTGCCGGTCTTGGCGCGGACCAGGCCGGTGCCGGGCGAGTCCTCGGCGTACCGGTTCCGCAGCGTGCCCGTGAAGCCCGCGACCGCCAGGCCGGTGAGGACCGGGCGGAGCTCGGGGTGGTCGGGGTCGGCGGCGCGGGCGAGCATCTCGGTGAGCAGCGCCGCGGTGACCTTGTCGGCCCGGTCGAGGCCACTGCCGTCGGCGAACTTGGCCTTGCCCACGGGCAGTCCGAGCTTCTTCAGCTGCTTCTTGACCGCCTTGGCCGCCCCGTCGAAGCTCGCGGGTTCACCGGTCGCGCGGGCGGTGTGCCGCGCCAGGGCCTCGGCGATGTCGTTGTCGCTGTTCATCAGCATCCGCTCGACCAGGGCGGACAGCGGCGGCGAGGCCACCTGCGCCAGCTTCTCCGCGCGGTCGGACGCGGTCGCCGGATCCACCTTGCCGTCGATCTTGATGCCGCGGTCGCGGAGCAGGTCGGCGAAGGTGCGGGCCGCGTCCTTGGCGGGCTCGGCGGTACGCGGCGCGGGGCCCCGTTCGGAGTCGTCCAGGCGGCCCTCGTCGGCCATCAGCGGGACGACCGGCGAAATGTTCTCATTCGGGCTGATGGGGTGCAGGTCAGGGCCCGAGTACAGGCTGACGTCGTACGCGAGCCGGACCTTGTCCTTGCCGCGCTCGCGCAGCTCCCGCGCGGTGGCGTCGGCGAGCGTGTGCAGGCTGGCGTTGCCTTCGGCGGCCTTGCGGGCGGTCAGTGTCGGGTCGCCGCCGCCGACCAGGGCGAGGTCCGCGGAGTCCGGCTCCAGGACGGTCCGCGTGGCGATGCGGTGGTCGGCGCCGAGCGCGGAGAGCGCCGCCGCGGCGGTGGCCAGCTTGACCGTCGACGCGGGCGTGACGGCCTTGTCCGCCCCGGTCGCGTACAACTGCTTCCCGGTGGCCACATCGCGCACCGACGCGGTGTGGCCGCGGCCCAGCGAGCGGTCCTTCAGGAGCGGGTCGAGCACGTCGGCGAGTGCCGCCTTCGTCGGGGCGGGCGCGGAATCCGCGTGCGCCCCCAGGCCGGTGAGCACCTCGGGCGCCCGCGGCGCGGTGCCGGGTACCGGGTCGCCTCCCGGGCCGCGGCCCCGGCCGTGATCTGCACCACCGTCCTGCGCTACGGAGGCCGCCCAGTGCCGCTCGGCCGTACGCTGACCGGAGTCCCAGGGGCCGGCTGCGGTGATCGCCACGGCCGCGAGGGCCAGGCCGACCGAGGCCGCGCCCACCGTGAGATGCGAGGTCCGCAGCGCCGCGAGCGTCCGCGGCCGCACGGGCCGAGGGCGGGGCGGGCGCGGAAGCCTCGCCGCTCGCCGGAGGCTCCGCAGCAGCCCGGTCAGCTGTCGGACCTTCAGCTCGGGCACCTCGGACCAGCCCCTTTCGCGATCACACAGTGGCGTGAGGGACACTTAATCACTGCGTCTTGCAAAGTATGTGCTGATCATGGAGGAGCCACCGGTGGAGTTCGACGTCGTAATCGAGATTCCGAAGGGTTCGCGGAACAAGTACGAGGTGGACCACGAGACCGGTCGGATCCGTCTGGACCGTCGCCTCTTCACGTCCACCAGCTACCCGGCCGACTACGGCTTCGTCGAGAACACCCTCGGTGAGGACGGCGACCCGCTGGACGCCCTGGTCATCCTGGACGAGCCGACGTTCCCGGGCTGCCTCATCAGCTGCCGCGCGATCGGCATGTTCCGGATGACCGACGAGGCGGGCGGCGACGACAAGCTGCTCTGCGTCCCGGCCCACGACCCCCGGGTGGAGCACCTGCGCGACATTCACCACGTCTCGGAGTTCGACCGCCTGGAGATCCAGCACTTCTTCGAGGTCTACAAGGACCTGGAGCCCGGCAAGTCCGTCGAGGGCGCCAACTGGGTGGGCCGCACCGACGCCGAGACCGAGATCGAGCGCTCGTACAAGCGCTTCAAGGAGTCGGGCGGTCACTGACCCCGGCCCCTACTGAAGAAGCGAAGAGGCCGCGCGACCCTTTAACCGGGGCCCGCGCGGCCTCTTCGCGTGTCCATGCTCATACTGAGCCTAAGAACCCGGCGGAAAGGTGACGGGACAGACGTAAGGAGCGAGGCGGATCACAGGTGGCTGACACGCCAGCGGAGGAGGAAGACCGCAAACCCCAGTCGGACGAGGCACACAGCGCCTTCGCCCCGGTAGGCGGCGTCGATGCCCCCGGGACGCCCGAAGACGAGCACCCCAGCTCGGAGTTCACCATCCCGGAGGGCCTGCGGATACCGCCGCCCCCCGAGGAACACGAGAGCTCGGCCTTCAAGCCGCCGCCCAGTTACGACGCCCGCCACGCCCCGGCGTTCACGCCCCCCGAGGGCATCCCGATCGTCCGGCTCACCAAGGAGTCGCCCTGGCAGGACCGGATGCGCACGATGCTGCGCACCCCGGTGGCGGAGCGGCCCGCGCCCGAGCCGACCCAGGTCCACGAGGACGAGACCGGACCCGCGGTGCCGCGCGTGCTCGACCTGACGCTGCGTATCGGCGAGCTGCTGCTCGCGGGCGGCGAAGGGGCCGAGGACGTCGAGGCGGCGATGCTCGCCGTGTCGCACGCGTACGGCCTGGACCGGTGCGAGCCGAACGTCACCTTCACGCTGATCGCGATCTCGTACCAGCCTTCGCTTGTGGACGACCCGGTGTCGGCCTCGCGGACGGTACGCCGCCGCGGCACCGACTACACCCGGCTCTCGGCGGTCTACCGCCTCGTCGACGACATCGGCTCCGAGGACATCGAGGTCACCCTCGAAGAGGCGTACCGGCGGCTCGCCGAGATCCGCCGCAACCGGCACCCGTACCCCGGCTGGGCGCTCACCGCGGCGGCCGGGCTGCTCGCCGGGGCGGCGTCGACGCTGGTGGGCGGCACCGTGGTGGTGTTCTTCGCGGCCGCGATCGGGGCGATGCTCGGTGACCGGCTTGCCTGGGTGTGCGCGGGGCGCGGGCTGCCGGAGTTCTACCAGTTCGTGGTCGCGGCGATGCCGCCTGCCGCGATGGGCGTGGCCATCAGCCTGCTCGAACTGCCGGGGGTACGGGCCGGTGCGGTGATCACCGGTGGCCTGTTCGCGCTGATCCCGGGGCGGGCCATGGTGGCCGGTGTGCAGGACGGCCTGACCGGCTACTACATCACCGCGGCGGCGCGGCTCCTGGAGATCGGCTATCTGGTCGTCGGCATCGTCATCGGCGTTCTGCTCGTGCTCTACCTGGGCGTGTACCTGGACGCGGGGCTCGAACCGGAGACGTCCGTGTCCGGCGCCCACGAGCCGCTGATCCAGATCGCGTCGGCGATGACGCTGAGCTTCTCTTTCTGCGTGCTGCTCCAGCAGGAACGTGCCACCGTACTGCTCGCGACCCTGAACGGCGGCGTCGCCTGGGTGATGTTCGGCGCGGTCGCGCACGCCGGGCGGCTCTCGGCGGTCGCGGCGACGGCGCTTGCGGCCGGGCTCGTGGGCCTGTTCGGGCAGCTGCTCTCGCGCTACCGGTTCGCGTCGGCGCTGCCGTACACGACGGCCGCGATCGGGCCGCTGCTTCCTGGTAGCGCGATCTACTTCGGGCTGCTCGAGATCGCGCGGAACGACCTGAACGACGGCCTCGCACAGCTCTCCAAGGCGGCGGCGCTCGCCCTCGCCATCGCGATCGGCGTGAACCTGGGCGGCGAGCTGTCCCGGCTGTTCCTGAAGATGCCGGGCGCGGAGACCCCGGCGGCGCGGCGCGCGGCGAAGCGGACGAGGGGCTTCTAGCCGCCTCGGCCGCCCCGCTCCGGCTACCCCGGCCGCACCGGCTGCGGACGAGGGGTTTCTAGCCGCCCGGCCGCCGCGGCGGCCGCGGCTCGCCCCGGCCGCCCAGGGCCTCGGTCAGCGCTTGGCGTGGCGGCCACGCGGGGCCTGGGTCTGGGCCTGGTCCTGGGCCGGGGCCTGGTTCTGGGCCACGGTCGGCGCCTGGGCCGGGGAAAGCTGAGGCCCCGCGGCGGTGGCGGCCGCGGCCTTCTTCGACTTGGAGCGGGCCCGCAGGAACTCGATGATGATCGGGACCACCGAGAGCAGGACGATGCCGATCAGGATCGCCTCGATGTTCTTGTGCACGAACTCGATCTTGCCCAGCCAGGCGCCGAGCAGCGTGACGCCCGCGCCCCACAGGACGCCGCCGATGATGTTGAAGGTGATGAACGACCGGTAGTTCATCCGGCTCACACCGGCGATGATCGGCGTGAACGTCCGCACGATCGGCACGAAGCGGGCCAGGACCAGCGACTTCGGCCCGTACTTCTCGAAGAATTCATGCGCCTTCGTCACGTTCTCCTGTTTGAAGAAGCGGGAGTCCGGGCGGTTGAACAGCGCCGGGCCGACCTTGCGCCCGAACAGATAGCCCGCCTGGTCACCGAGGATCGCGGCGAGGCAGACCAGCGTGCAGACCAGCCACAGCGGGGTGTCGAGGACGTTGGTCGTCACCAGGAGCCCGGTGGTGAAGAGCAGCGAGTCACCCGGCAGGAAGAAGCCGATGAGCAGGCCGGACTCGGCGAAGACGATGAGCAGCAGGCCGATGAGCCCGAACTTGTTGAGCAGAAATTCCGGGTCCAGCCAGCTCGGGCCGAGCGCAAGCGTCGTCATCACGGGTCCGGGCTCCAGTTTGTGGTGTGTAGGGCGGCGTACACAGGCGTACAAGCGTACGGGTCTTGGACAGCGAAGCAGCCGCCCAAAGTTATCAACGCGGAGGGCAGGGGCCCGGTTCCAGCTGCCGCCCCGGGATGCGCCACTACCAAACCGGGGCAAAGCTGGGCAGTTGGGGAGACGGTCTTCCCCAGAGGGCGCGGCGGAGGTGGAGCAAATGGGCATCGAGGACTTCGGCGGCGGACAGTCCGCACAGTCCGACGTACTCGTGGTCACGACGAACGACGTACCCGGATTCCTGGTCCAGCGGGTGATCGGCGAGGTCTTCGGCCTGACGGTGCGCTCCCGGCACCTGGGCAGCCAGATCGGCGCCGGTCTCAAGTCGATGATCGGCGGCGAGCTCAAGGGGCTCACCAAGACCCTGGTCGAAACCCGCAACCAGGCCATGGAACGCCTCATCGAGCAGGCACGCGCGCGCGGCGCCAACGCCGTCCTGATGATGCGCTTCGACGTCACCGAGGCACAGGACGTGGGGACGGAAGTGTGCGCGTACGGGACGGCGGTTGTGCTGTCACCGTCGGCCTGAAACCGGGGGGCGCGGGCGGCGTAAGGCGGTAAGCCGGTCAGCCCGGCAAGCCCGGTAAGGGGCGCTCGCCATGGCGGGTGCCCCTTACCAGGTTGAGGCCCCTTGCCGATGAAACGGCAGGTGGGCGTTAAGGAGTTCCGTGTTCCGTTGGCCCGCGTTCCGTTGGCCCGCGTTCCGTTAGCCCGCGTTCCGTTAGCCCCGCTCCCCATTCGCCCGAATCGCATCCCGCAGGTAAACCGCGAGCCCCGGCCGGATGGCCTCGTACATGGCCGTGAAGCGTTCGTCGTCGACGTACATCTGGCCCAGGCACGTGTGCAGTTCGTGGGAGCACTCGTAGTGGCTGTGGGAGATGAAGCGGCGGTGCTCCTCGGCCGCGTCCATGGCCTGTTCGGAGTCCGCGGGCACGCCCTGCGCGAGCAGGTCGGCCATCTTCCGGTGGATCGCGTCCAGCTCGGCGTTGATCCGCTTCCAGTCCTCCTTGGTGTACGAGGCCGCGCGGCGCTGCGACTCCCGGTACGCCTCGGTGTTGCCCCAGCGGCGCTCCACCTCCTCCTGGTACTGGTCGGGGTCGGCGTCGCCGAAGACCTCGAACTTCTCCTCGGGCGTGAGGTTGATGCCCATCTTCCGTGCCTCCATGGCGGTCTCGACGGCGGCGGCCATCTCCTGAAGCTTCGCGATCCGGGAGGTCAGCAGCTTGTGCTGCCGGCGCAGATGCTCGCGCGGATCCGTCTCCGGGTCGTCCAGGAGCGCCGCCACCTCATCGAGCGGGAAGCCCAGCTCCCGGTAGAACAGGATCTGTTGCAGCCGGTCCAGGTCCGTATCGCTGTAACGGCGGTGCCCGGCGTGGCTGCGCTCGCTCGGGGCGAGCAGGCCGATCTCGTCGTAGTGGTGCAGCGTGCGCACCGTGACCCCGGCGAAACCCGCCACCTGTCCCACGGAGTAGCTCATCGCCACCCGCTCCCTTCGGTTTTCTCGGTACGCGGATCAGCCTGCGCCCTCACGTCGCGTGAGGTGCAAGCCGGAATCCGCACGGAGACCCCACGGAATTCCCCGGAGGCTTATGTCCTGTTTGCGTGGTTATCGTGAGCCCATGCCTCTGCATTCCACGGACGGCGAGGACAGCCCGCTCCGCCGCCGCCTCGCCCTCAACCCGTTCTACGGCGAGGCGAACCCGGTGAGCGGCATGAACGAGGCCCCGCCCAAGCACCATCTGCCCGACGGACCGCTGCCGCCTTCCACCGCGTACCAACTGGTCCACGACGAGTTGATGCTCGACGGCAACGCCCGGCTCAACCTCGCCACCTTCGTGACCACCTGGATGGAACCCCAGGCCGGCGTCCTGATGGCCGAGTGCCGGGACAAGAACATGATCGACAAGGACGAGTACCCGCGCACCGCCGAACTCGAACGGCGCTGCGTCGCGATGCTCGCCGACCTGTGGCACGCACCCGACCCGCAGTCCGCCGTCGGCTGCTCCACCACCGGCTCCAGCGAGGCCTGCATGCTCGCCGGGATGGCGCTCAAGCGCCGCTGGTCCCGGCGGAACGCCGACCGCTACCCGTCCCACGAGGCCCGCCCGAACCTGGTGATGGGCGTCAACGTCCAGGTCTGCTGGGAGAAGTTCTGCACCTTCTGGGAGGTGGAGGCCCGCCAGGTCCCCATGGAGGGCGACCGCTACCACCTCGACCCCGAGGCCGCCGCCGCGCTCTGCGACGAGAACACCATCGGCGTGGTCACCGTCCTCGGCTCCACCTTCGACGGCTCGTACGAGCCCGTGGCGGAGGTCTGCGCCGCCCTCGACGCGCTCCAGGAGCGGACCGGGCTCGACATCCCCGTCCACGTCGACGGCGCCTCCGGGGCGATGGTCGCGCCGTTCCTCGACGCGGACCTGGTCTGGGACTTCCGGCTGCCGCGGGTCGCGTCCATCAATACGTCGGGACATAAGTACGGCCTGGTCTACCCGGGCGTCGGCTGGGCCCTGTGGCGCGACGCCGAAGCCCTTCCGGAGGAGCTGGTGTTCCGGGTGAACTACCTCGGCGGCGACATGCCGACCTTCGCCCTCAACTTCTCCCGGCCGGGCGCCCAAGTCGCCGCGCAGTACTACACGTTCCTGCGGCTCGGCCGCGAGGGCTTCCGGGCCGTGCAGCAGACCGCCAGGGACGTGGCCCGCCACCTGGCCGAGCGGATCGAGCAGCTCGGCGACTTCGAACTCCTCACCCGCGGTGACCAGTTGCCGGTCTTCGCCGTCACCACCACCAGCGAGCTGCACTACGACGTCTTCGACGTCTCCCGGCGGCTGCGCGAGGGAGGGTGGCTGGTACCCGCGTACACCTTCCCGAAGAACCGCGAGGACCTGGCCGTCCTGCGCGTGGTGTGCCGCAACGGCTTCTCCGCGGACCTGGCGGCGCTCCTCGTAGAGGACCTGGAATTGCTCCTGCCCGAGCTGCGCCAACAGTCGCAGCCGCTGAGCCGGGACACCGGGAAGGCGACCGCCTTCCACCACTGACCACCGCCGAGCGATGGCTCACGTCGCGTACGGGTTCTCCTGACCCTCCGCGAGCACCCCCACGAACCGCTCCCGCTCACCCGCGAAGACATACGCCCCCGCCTCGATCCGCTCGATCAGGCCCCGGGTCCACTCCGCCCCCGCGTCCGCCGAGTGCACCCAGAAGTTCATGATCTCGCCGATGTGGCCGAGCGACTCGGGGCCCTCCTCGGGCGTGTAGTACTCGGTGACGCTCCGCCGCCAGGACGCCAGGCCGTCGATCCGCTGCCGCAGCAGCGCCACCGCTTCCTCGCGCGGCAGATCGACGATGAAGCCGATGCCCGCCGAGATCACGTCCAGCTTCTGGTCGTACGACACCAGGGCCTGGCGCAGCAACGCGAAGTACTCTTCGGTGCCCCGCTCGGTCATCTCGTACTCGGTGCGCGGCGGCCCGCCCGCCGTGGAGGGCGCCGTCTCGTGCGCCTTGAGCAGGCCCTGCTTCGCCATCTGCTTCAGAGCGTGGTAGATCGAGCCCGGCTTGGCGTTCGACCACTCATGGGCGCCCCAGTACTCCAGGTCGTTACGCACCTGATAGCCGTGGGCACGGCCGTGCTGGCGGACGGCGCCGAGGACGAGCAACCGGATCGCAGACATGACCGCACCTTTCGGTTCTGGGGTTCCGCTTTCACGGCCTCCCAGTCTAGTCAACTTTGACTGCGTCAGCGCCCTCCGCCTCGTCGACCAGACCGAAGGCGGTCTTCCCATCCAGGGACTCGCGGATGATGTCCGCGTGCCCGGCGTGCCGGTTCACCTCACGGATCAGGTGCAGGAGCAGCCAGCGCAGCGAGACCCGCTCCCCGTCGGGGAACCAGGGCGCCCGGGGCAGCGCGAACGTGTCGTCCAGGCTCGGCGCCGAGCGGATGAACTCCTCGGTCACGTGGGCCACTTGCTCCCAGTACGCGAGCTGCTGCGGCACCGTCTCGTCGCCGACCAGGGCGTAGCACTCGTGCCAGTTGCTCTCGTCCCGGGCCACCGCGGGCGGCTCACCCTTGGCATGGGCCACCCAGCCCTGCTCGACCTCGGCCACGTGCTTGAGCAGGCCGCCCAGGGAGAGTTCGCTCGCGCTCGGCTTCTTGGCCGCCTCGGCCTCGCTCAGGCCGAACAGCGACCTGCGGATACCGCCGCGCGCCTCGTCGAGAAAGGCGAGCAGGGCGCCGCACTCGTCGTCGTGGGCCTCGAGGGAAATGTGCTTGGGCATGGCCTGGTGCCGCCTTCCGTCGTCGTAACCACCGGTTGGACTTCGTACGAACGACGCTATGGGCACTTGCGGTCAGCTTCTGTCCGCAAGTGCCCGGCACTTCAGAGGGAGATCAGAACGGGAACTGGCTTCGGCCGTGCTGGACCGAGATCCACTTCTGGGTCGTGAAGGCGTCCACGGTCGCGTCGCCGTTCAGGCGGCCGAGGCCGGAGAGCTTCTCGCCGCCGAAGGCGACGAACGGCTCGTCGTGCACCGTGCCGTCGTTGACGTGCACCATCCCGGTCTCGATCCGGCGCGCGAAGTTCACCCCGCGCTCCAGGTCGGCGGTGTGCACGGCGCCGCTCAGGCCGTACGGAGTGTCATTGGCGAGGCGTACCGCGTGCTCCTCGTCGCGGAACGGCACGAGGAGCGCCACCGGCCCGAAGATCTCCTGGCGCAGGATCGGTGAGTCGTCCGGCAGGCCGGTCAGGACCGTCGGCTCGACCAGGTTGCCGATCGTGCGGCCCCGCACCAGGGCCGTGGCGCCCTCCGCGAGCGCCTGGTCGACCAGGGTGGTCAGGGCGTCCGCCTGGAAGGCGTTGATCACCGGGCCGATCTGGGTGTCCGGGTCGCGCGGGTCGCCCGTCCTCAGGTCCCGCACCCGGTCCACGAACTGCTTGGTGAAGGCGTCGAGCAGGGACTCGTCCACCAGGATCCGGTTGGCGGCCATGCAGACCTGGCCCTGGTAGCAGAAGCGGCTGAAGAGCGCCGCGTCCACCGCGTAGTCCACATCGGCGTCGTCGAGCACGACGAGCGCGCTGTTCCCGCTCAACTCCAGGATGGAACGCTTGAAGTGACTGGCCGTCACGGCACCGACATGGCGGCCGACCCGGTCGGAGCCCGCGAACGAGATCACCTTCGGCACCGGGTGCTCTATGAGCGCGTCACCGATCTCCGCGATGTCCGTGACCAGGACGTTGAGCAGCCCGGGAGGCAGACCCGCGTCCTCGAAGATCTTGGCGATCAGACCGCCGCCGACCACCGGGGTGTTCTGATTCGGCTTGATCACGACGCCGTTGCCGAGCGCGAGCGCCGGGGCGACGGACTTGAGCGTCACCAGGAACGGGAAGTTGAACGGACTGATCACGCCGACCACGCCCACCGGAAGGCGGTAGAGGCGGTTTTCCTTGCCGTCCACCGTGGACGGGAAGATCCGCCCCTCGGGCCGGGTGGCCAACTCGATCGCCTCGCGCAGGAACTCCTTGGCGAGGTGCACCTCGTACTCCGCCTTGAGGCGGGTGCCGCCCAGCTCGTCGATGATCGCCTCGACGATGTCGCCCTCGATCTGCTCCGTGACGCGCAGCGCCCGCTCAAGGACCGCTCGTCGCGCGTACGGGCTCTGCTGCGCCCAGGACTTCTGTGTGCGCTCGGCCGCGCGGTAGGCCTCATCGACCTCGAAACGGGTGGCCACCGTCAGGGACGCGAGCTTCTCGCCGTTGTACGGGTTGAAATCGATGATGTCCCACGAGCCGCTGCCGGTCCGCCACTCGCCGTCGATGTACTGATGGGCCAGGTCGGTGAAGAAGGACATACGACCCCTTACCGCGGGCGCGTGCGCGCCGTCGTTTGCCGCGAACTGTGCCTTGAACTCGTACCGCCCGAGTTCCTGATGCCACGTCATCGTACTTGTGTTTCAGGAAAGTTGGAGTAGACCACGGAGCAACTCCCGGGTTTCCTCGGGGCCCGGGCTGTCCTGCACCAGGCGCTCCATGGCGCGCTCGTACTGCTGCACCTCTTCGCGCTTGTCGAGATACAGAGCACTGGTCAGCTGTTCCAGATAGACGATGTCCGAGAGGTCGGACTCCGGGAAGCGGAGCAGAGCGAAGGAGCCGGACTCTCCGGCGTGGCCGCCGAAGCTGAACGGCATCACCTGGAGCGTCACGTTCGGCCGCTCCGAGACCTCGATCAGGTGCTCCAACTGCCCACGCATCACGGCCCGGTCGCCATACGGGCGGCGCAGCGCGGCCTCGTCGAGCACACAGTGGAAGCGTGTGGAGCGCTCCGAGACGAGCACCTTCTGCCGCTCCAGACGGAGCGCGACCCGCCGCTCGGTCTCGGCGCTGCTCAGATTCGGGGCGCCGCGTGCGACCACCGCGTGCGCGTACGCCGGGGTCTGCAACAGGCCGTGCACGAACTGGACTTCGTAGACCCGGATGAGCGAGGCGGCGCCCTCCAGACCCACGTATGTCTGGAACCAGCCGGGAAGAACGTCCGAATAACTGTGCCACCAGCCCGCGAGGTTGGCCTCCTTGGCGAGGTCGAGGAGCGGGCCGCGCTCCGCTTCCGCCGTCACGCCGTACAGGGTGAGAAGGTCCTCGACATCCCGCGCCTTGAAGCTCACCCGTCCCAACTCCATGCGGCTGATCTTCGATTCGGAGGCACGGATCGAGTAACCGGCCTGCTCACGGGTGATGCCACGGGCCTCACGGAGTCGCCTCAGCTGCGATCCGAGCAGGATGCGCCGCACCACCGAGCCGCTTGACTCTCCTGCGGTCACCTGGACAACCCTCCCGATCCTCCCCGTCGCCCGGTCCTTCCGCTCCCCGAACCGAAGTCTGCCATTAAAACGCTCCACCCCGTACTCGAACGATTACGGAAACAGTCCTCTCACAGAACAAGCACGAAAGTATCCGCCGGAAGATATGAGCAAGAAACGGTACGGGAACGTCCAACTCCGGCGCGTGCACGTGCATCTGCCCTTGCATCCGCACTGCGCATTGGCAACCATGGGCACGCGCACCACCGCAACATCGCTACTGGCTGCAAGCCGCGAAACCCGGGAGTGCCTCGCATGGGGACAAAAGGATCAACCATGCTCGAGCCGTTACGGCAGGGCCTTCTCCCCAACGACCCCGCGACCGCCTCGCACACCGCCTCCCGCGCCCTGACCGCGCGCTACGAAGCGGTCCGCGCGGCACGGGAGTTCACCCGGCGCACCCTGGGCGACTGGCACCTCGACGAGCACTTCGACGACATCGCGCTCGTCGTCTCCGAACTCGTCACCAACGCGCTGCGGCACGGCTTGCCGGCCAACACGCCGCGAGCCGCCGACGGTGACGACGCCGCGGCGGCGCCGGTCCGGCTCCATCTGATGCGCTGGCCCACGCACTTCGTGTGCGCGGTCCGGGATCCCAGCGAGCGCAGCCCGGTCGTCAGACAGGACGTCGTCAGACAGGACAAGGCGCTCGACGGGTGTGCCGAGCTCGCTGACCTGCCCGAGCTCGCCGGCATCGCGGCGTTCGCCGACTGCTCCGCGGAGTCGGGACGGGGACTGTTCCTGGTGGACTCGTTCAGCGACAGCTGGGGCTGGCACCCGCTGGCGGGCACGCTCACCGGCAAGGTGGTGTGGGCGCTGTTCCGGCTCCGCCCGGCGCCGTGACGGTGACAGCGGCAGTGGCGGTGACGGTCGGGCGCCGCGCGATGAGAGTCAGGCGCCCGGGATGACGGTCAGGCGCCCGCGAATGACGGTCAGGCACCCGCTATCAGATGGTCGAACTCGCCGTCCTTCATGCCGAGGAGCATCGCCTCGATCTCGGCGCGCGTGTAGACGAGGGCGGGACCGTCCGGGAAGCGGGAGTTCCGCACGGCGACCTCACCGCCCGGCAGCTTCGCGAACTCCACGCAGGAACCCTGTGAATTGCTGTGCCTGCTCTTCTGCCAGACGACCCCACGAAGCTCTGTGGCCGCCATGCCGTTGTATGCGTGGTGCACAGTAGCTCCCGGGTAACGCAGTGACTGATGAGCGCGGTCAACTGACCCGGATCATAGCTGTGTTCACTTGCGAATGCATGGGCAGATGCACGTGCATACGGCGGGTGTTCCCGTGGTTACAGCGTTACGACGCGAACCGGCCGACAGTGCGACCGGAAACGAATGGGTGCGAGGAAAGCCGCCCCATACTCATGCAGGAGATCCCCTACGCGATCCGCGGTACGCGAAATGCGATACGCGATGCAAGGGGATCTCCTGCCTAAGCGCCGAGCGGTGCCCGAGGGCGGCGCCTCACCGCGCGCTGGAATACGGGAGCAGCGCCATCTCGCGCGCGTTCTTGATCGCGGCGGCCAGCTGCCGCTGCTGCTGCTTCGTCACGCGGGTGACCCGGCGGCTCCGGATCTTGCCCCGGTCGGAGATGAACTTCCGCAGCAGGTCGGTGTCCTTGTAATCGATGTACGTGATGCCCGCCTGGTCCAGCGGATTGGGGCGGGACTTGACCGGCTTGCGGTCGAGCTTGCGCGGGGACATAGGGGTCAGACCTCCAGGAGGGTGTCGAAGGCGGGCGGCAGCTGCTTCCAGGCGTCCCGCCCCGCGGCGTATTCGGCATCGGTCAACAGGCAGGACTCGAGGACCTGTTGCAGCCCCTCGCGGTCCAGGCCCGGCGAGGTGAAGACCAAGTGCTGGCAGCAGTCCCCGTGCTCGGGGTGCCAGTCGAGCGCGGCGGCCGCGCGGCGCACCGGCGGCACGAGCTCCCAGGCGGCGTCCGGCAGCGAGGCGAGCCAGGGCCCCGCGTTCTCGACACAGAGCGCGCCCCCGGCCGCGTCCCAGGCGAGCAGCGTGTCCGGGTGGTCGGCCAGCCAGAACCGGCCCCGGCTGCGCGCGGCGGCGCAGGTCAGGTCCTCCAGTGCCTGGTAGAGCCGCTCGGGGTGGAACGGGCGGCGGGCGTGCCAGACGTACGTCGCCACCCCGGCCTCGTCCGCTTCCTGCGGGAGCAGGGCACAGGCCGGGTGCTGTGCGGCGGCGGCCGCCTCGACGTCGAACCCGGCGAGTGCGGCGGCACCCAGGTCGCCGTGTTCCACGGACACTTGGCGGGCGGTGGGGTGCAGCTGGGCGAGCAGGGCCCGGTCCTCGTCGTCGGCCTCATCGTTCTCGACGACGGCGAGCACGGGGGCGTACTCCAGCTGGCGCGCCCAGGTGTCGGCGACGGTGCGCTGGTCGGTGGTGGCGGCGGCGAGCCCGGCGTCCATCAGGTCATCGCCGTTGCCGAGATACGGAAGCAGCAGCGCCGGGTCGACCGCGGTGATGACCCCGGTCACGTCGAGGCCACCCGCGGCGACCACCTCGGCCATCGCCTTGGGCTCCACGGAGTCCCACAGCTCCACGACCGCGAGCCGGGTAAGACCGGCGTCCGCGAGCCGCTCCAGCTCCGGCACCAGGTCCTCGCGCAGCGCGCAGCACGCGCAGTCGTTGACCAGCTCCGCCTCGCCGGTGGAGAGCACCCCGGTGGTGTCGCGGACGGTGCGAACGACCGTGCCCTGTGTGGCGGTTGCCAGGTCGTGGTGGAGCGCGACGCTGCCCGGCACGGTGGCGAGCAGCCGCTCGACGGCGGCCTTGCGGGCGTCCGCGTGCAGCCCGCCCACCAGGGCGACGGACAGCCTCTGCCGCTCCATCAGCGGTCCTCGCCGCTGCCGCTGGCCTTACCGCTGCCGGTGGCGCGACTGCCGTACCGGCGCTCGAAGCGCTCCACCCGCCCCGCGGTGTCGAGGACGCGCGCGGTGCCGGTGTAGAAGGGGTGGCTCGCGCTGGAGATCTCGACGTCGATCACGGGGTAGGAGTTGCCGTCCTCCCACTCGATCGTCCGGTCGCTCGTCGCGGTCGAGCGGGTGAGGAAGGCGAAGTCCGCGGCGCGGTCCCGGAAGACCACCGGGCCGTACGGGGGGTGGATGCCCTCGCGCATCAGCGCTCCTCCTTGAAGTCGACATGCCGCCCGACCCTCGGGTCGAACTTGCGCAGGACCATCCGGTCCGGGTCGTTACGGCGGTTCTTGCGGGTGACGTACGTGTAGCCGGTGCCTGCGGTGGACCTGAGCTTGATCACGGGACGTAGTTCGTTGCGGGCCATGTCCGCTAGAGTAATTGGAAACGGTTTCCATTACCAACACGATCTCCGGGATCGGAAGAGAGAGGTACGCCACCTTGTCCGCGCACTGCATGCTGACCGGCCGGCAACCCGGCTTCGGCAAGACCATCTCCCATTCGCACCGGCGCAGTTCGCGCCGTTTCGACCCGAACATCCAGCGCAAGCGGTACTGGCTGGAGAGCGAGGGCCGCCACGTCCGCCTGACGCTCAGCGCCAAGGGCATCAAGACCGTCGACACCATCGGCGTCGAGGCCGCCGTGGCCCGGATCCGTGCGCGCGGGGTGAAGGTCTGATGGCGAAGAAGAGCAAGATCGCACGCAATGACCGGCGACAGGAGATCGTCGCCCGATACGCCGAGCGGCGCGCCGAACTGAAGGAGATCATCCGCAGGCCGTCCACGCCGGAGGCGGAACGCCTCGCCGCCCAGGCCGAGTTGCGCAAGCAGCCGCGGGACGCCAGCGCGACCCGGGTACGGAACCGGGACAGCGTCGACGGGCGTCCCCGTGGATACCTGCGCGCCTTCGGCCTCTCCCGGGTGAACCTGCGCGGGCAGGCGCATGCGGGGTACCTGCCCGGGGTCCGTAAGTCGTCCTGGTAAGCGATGAGTCGGGCACTCCTGGCAGGCGGCGAGTCGACCAGGTCCGCCCTGGCCCTGGTAGCTTGACCCGCCGGGCCCGGGCGTCCCGTCCGGGGCCAAGGCGTCGGACCCAGACGAGACGCCAAGTCCAGCCACATAGGGGGATTTCACCGTGCTCAAGCACGTACGCATCTGTGCCATCGCCGCGGTCGCCGCGGGCGCGCTCGCCCTGACCGGGTGCAGCATGGACAGCGGCAAGAAGGACCGGGGCGGCGACTCGGAGAACTCGACCTCGGCCGGTTCGACCGGCGGCGGCGAGGAGACGCCCAGCGACGACAGTGGCGCCACCGGCGGCGACACGGGCACCGCGGGCAGCCTGGACGGCGTCTGGATCGCGATGAACGGCGGCAAGCCCGTCTCCCTGGTCGTCCACGGCGGCGGCAAGGTGGTCGCGCTCGCCGAGACCGGCGGCGTCTCCTGCACCGGCACGGCCGGTGAGGACGGGGGCACGCAGATGCTCAACCTGAAGTGCCAGGGCGGCGGCAAGCGCGAGTCGGGCCAGGTCAAGTCGGCCGACTCGACCTCCATGACGGTGGAGTGGGAAGGCGTCGGCACGGACGAGTTCAAGAAGTCCGACAAGGGCGGCATGGAGCTGCCCACGGATCTGCCGACGGATATGCCGCAGGGCTGACCCCCGGCGGGACCGGCTCAGCGGAACTCAGCGCGACTCAGCGGGTCTTGTCACGGCGGGCCGTGGCCTCCTTCGGGGGGCTGCGGCCCGCCGTCGTTTCCGTGATCGCTGCTCGGCTCGCCGGTGCCTTTCCCCAGCCCCGCCCCTTCCCGAAACTGGGGGCTCCGCCCCCAGACCCCCTCATCGCGCTGAACGCGCTCGTCCTCAAACGCCGGACGGGCTGAAGGGCTGATGCCCACCCACCCGGGCAGTCCCAAATCAAGCCCTCCGGCGTTTGAGGAGCGGGGTCCGGGGGCGGAGCCCCCGAAGCGCCGTCAGGCTTACGGGAAGGGGCGGGGCTGGGGCGAAATTCGGCGCGCCGACGACGAGCGGACGCGTTGTCAGTGGCGGCTGCCAGACTCGTACGCGTGAGCGAACGCTGGCTCGTGGCGCCCGGCGAGGGCGGCGGTGACGGTGGGCTGCTCGTCCCGCTGGGCGGGGACGGGCGGCCGGTGGGGGCTGCCGTCGAGGTACCGGACCTCGTGGCGGCCGTGCGGGCGCGGCCCGAGGTGTATCGGTGGGTGTGGCGGTCCACCGCTGAGCTCGGGCCGCGGCTTCTGGGCGCCGGAGTTCGGGTGGCGCGGTGTTACGACATCGAGGCCGCGGAGCAGTTGCTGCTCGGGCACGAGGGGCGGCTCGTCGAGCCCCGTTCGGCGGCGGCCGCGTGGGCCCGGCTGCGGCAGCGTCCCGTACCGCCCGATCCGCCGCAGCGGGCCGCCGAACCGGGTGCGCAGGACTCGTTGTTCGAGCCGGGGCCGGTGCACGTACCGCTTGAGGGGCTTGTCCAGGTGTACGCCGATCAGCTGCGGCGGCACGACGACGCGGCGCACCCCGGCCGGATGCGGCTGCTCACGGCCGCCGAGTCGGCGGGCATGCTGGTGGCGACCGAGATGAATGCGGCCGGGTTGCCGTGGAGCGCCGAGGTGCACAAGGAGGTCCTTCACGAACTGCTCGGCGAGCGGTACGCGGGCGGCGGCGAGCCACGCCGACTGGCCGAGCTGGCCGACGCGGTGTCCAAGGCATTCGGCCGCCGGGTGCGGCCTGACCTGCCCGCGGATGTCATACGAGCTTTCGCGCAGGCCGGGATCAGGATCCGGTCCACCCGGCGGTGGGAGATCGAGGGCATCGACCACCCGGCCGTGGCCCCGCTGCTCGAGTACAAGCGGCTCTACCGGATCTGGGTCGCCCACGGCTGGTCCTGGCTCCAGGACTGGGTGCGGGACGGCCGGTTCCGCCCGGAGTACCTGCCGGGCGGCACGGTCACCGGCCGCTGGGTGACCAACGGCGGCGGGGCCCTGCAGATCCCCAAGGTCATCCGCCGCGCGGTGGTCGCGGACCCCGGCTGGCGCCTGGTGGTCGCGGACGCGGACCAGATGGAGCCGCGGGTGCTCGCCGCGATCTCCCGCGACCCGGGCCTGATGGAGGTGGCGGCGCGCCCGGGGGACCTCTACCAGGCGGTCTCGGACCGGGCGTTCGCGGGCGACCGTGACCTGGCCAAGCTCGCGGTCCTCGGCGCGGTCTACGGACAGACCTCGGGCGACGGCCTGAAGAACCTGGCACTGCTCCGCCGCCGCTTCCCGCGCGCGGTGGCGTACGTCGACGACGCGGCGCGGGCGGGCGAGGAGGGGCGTCTGGTGCGCACCTGGCTGGGGCGTACCTGCCCACCTGCGGTCGGGGCAGCCGAGGGGCTGGAGGAGGCCGGGATTCCGTCGGACGAGACGGAGGCCCGGCCGGAGGGGGCTGAGGAGACGGAAGGGGCGGAGAGGGCGGCCGAGGAGTGGGTGCCGGGGTACGCGTCCACCAACTCCCGTGCCCGCGGCCGCTTCACGCGCAACTTCGTGGTCCAGGGCAGCGCCTCCGACTGGGCCCTCGTACTGCTCGCCGCGCTCCGCCAGGAGACCGCGGACCTGGCGGCCGAGCTGGTCTTCTTCCAGCACGACGAGGTGATCGTGCACTGTCCGGCCGAGGAGGCCGAGGCGGTGGTCGAGGCCATCGGGCGGGCGTCCCGGCACGCTCTGCGGATCGTGTTCGGGGAGACGCCCGTGCAGATTCCGTTCAGTACGGCGGTGGTGCGGTGCTACGCCGACGCGAGGTGAAACGAAGCCGTCCGGCCCCTGCGAGATCACTGCGAGACCTATGAAAGCCACGCGAGACCTCATGAGACCCCCGCGAGCAGCAGGTGTTGCATGATCATGCAGGATGATGCATAGTCTTGCTATGTCCAAGGTTCTCACCTCCCTCCCCACCGGCGAGCGCGTCGGCATTGCCTTCTCCGGCGGGCTCGACACCTCGGTCGCCGTCGCCTGGATGCGCGACAAGGGCGCCGTCCCGTGCACGTACACCGCCGACATCGGTCAGTACGACGAGCCCGACATCGCGTCCGTGCCCGGCCGTGCCACCCAGTACGGCGCCGAGATCAGTCGGCTCGTGGACTGCCGTGCCGCGCTGGTCGAGGAAGGCCTTGCGGCGCTCGCGTGCGGCGCGTTCCACATCAAGTCGGGCGGGCGCCCGTACTTCAACACCACGCCGCTCGGCCGTGCCGTGACCGGAACGCTCCTGGTGCGCGCGATGCTCGAGGACGGGG
The DNA here is from genome assembly GCF_053591935.1 of Streptomyces sp. NPDC002851. NCBI lineage: Bacteria > Bacillati > Actinomycetota > Actinomycetes > Kitasatosporales > Streptomycetaceae > Streptomyces > Streptomyces sp. NPDC002851. The sequence continues at coordinate 70,211 of NZ_JBSFUT010000022.1, forward strand.
TGCAGATCTGGGGCGACGGCTCCACGTTCAAGGGCAACGACATCGAGCGCTTCTACCGGTACGGGCTGCTCGCCAACCCGCACCTGCGGATCTACAAGCCCTGGCTGGACGCGGACTTCGTCACGGAGCTCGGCGGCCGCAAGGAGCTGTCCGAGTGGATGCTCGCGCACGGCCTGCCGTACCGGGACTCGACGGAGAAGGCGTACTCCACGGACGCCAACATCTGGGGCGCCACGCACGAGGCCAAGACCCTGGAGCACCTGGACACCGGGGTCGAGACGGTCGAGCCGATCATGGGCGTGCGGTTCTGGGACCCGGAGGTCCAGATCGACACCGAGGACGTCACGGTCGGCTTCGACCAGGGCCGCCCGGTCAGCATCAACGGCAAGGAGTTCGCGTCCGCGGTCGACCTCGTCATGGAGGCCAACGCGATCGGCGGGCGGCACGGTCTGGGCATGTCCGACCAGATCGAGAACCGGATCATCGAGGCCAAGAGCCGCGGCATCTACGAGGCGCCCGGGATGGCGCTCCTGCACATCGTCTACGAGCGGCTCGTCAACGCGATCCACAACGAGGACACCCTGGCCGCGTACCACAACGAGGGCCGACGGCTCGGCCGGCTGATGTACGAGGGCCGCTGGCTGGACCCGCAGGCGCTGATGATCCGCGAGTCGCTGCAGCGCTGGGTCGGCGCGGCCGTCACCGGCGAGGTGACGCTGCGGCTGCGGCGCGGCGAGGACTATTCGATCCTCGACACCACGGGCCCGGAGTTCAGCTACCACCCGGACAAGCTCTCCATGGAGCGGACCGAGGACTCGGCGTTCGGCCCGGTGGACCGGATCGGCCAGCTCACCATGCGGAACCTGGACATCGCGGACTCGCGGTCCCGGCTCGAGCAGTACGTGGGTCTGGGCATGGTCGGCCCCGCCCACCCGAAGGCCATCGGCGCCGCGCAGGCGGCCGCGACCGGTCTCATCGGCGCCATGGACCGCGGCGGCTCCGAGGCGATCGCCTCGCGCGGCGGGCTCACGGAGGAGGACGCGGCCCTCGACCGGGCGGCTATGGAGTCCGGTACGGACTGACACCGGCCACTGGTCGTACGCATCCTGCGGCAGCGGGCCCCGGCGGATTCTGTTCCTCCAGGGCCCGCTGCCGCATGCCATCAGACAGAGAACAGCACGACGCCCGCCGCGATCGTCCCCACGACCGCACCCCCGTAACAGAAGAGGCTGATCACCTTGGCGTGTGCCTTCAGCTGGAGGCCGTCGTAGAGCGTGTAGCGGAAGCGATGGGCCCAGTGGAAGAGGCACAGCACGCACAGGCCGAACAGGATCACGCGCGTGAGCGGGTGTCGCAGCACCGCGAGCAGATGCGCGTGGTCGGGGAACGCGAACCAGCCCAGCGGGAAGGCCACCCCGAACAGGAACAGCAGGACCGGAACCAGGAGCGCGGCGGCCATACCGCCCGCGCTGAACAGGAGCCACAGCAGCGGCTCCGAGGAGCTTCTTCTCGTACGCCTTCTCATCGCGCTCACCGCGTCGTACGCCTTCTCATCGCGCTACCCGCTCAGGATCAGCCAGGCCGTGGCCGCCGAAAGCAGCGCCCACAGCGCGTAGTGCAGGGCCACGATCGAGCGCGGCCGTACCCGGCGGCCGCGCAGCCGTACCACCATGGCCCGAGGCGCCAGGCCGAACCAGGTGACGGTGTGCAGGAGGACGAAGAGCAGGGCGATCACATTCACCAGGACCACCCACCAGTGGCCGCTCCACTCCTGGAACCGCTCGTACTCCGCTGGCCCCCCGGCGACCGCCCCCGCCAGCAGGAGCAGGTACACCACGAACCACGCGATGAAGACACTGCTCAACTCCCGCAGGACGAACACCAGATACGCGCGTCGCCGCAGCCACCAGAGGGTGGGGACCGGCCTGACGTACATCTGACTCCGGCTCATCGCGCCCCCCTCGGCCAGAGGAGTTCCTTCAGCGACCGGGTGGCCTCCGTGAGCTTGTAGCGCTGGATGGCACCGGCCGGGTCCACGTCCTTGGGGCAGGCGGTGGTGCACTCGCCGACCAGGGTGCAGGCCCAGACGCCCTCGGCGGCGCTCAGGACGTCCCGCCGGTCGGCCGCGCCCTCGTCGCGCGAGTCGAGGTTGTAGCGCTGCGCGAGGGCGATGGCCGCCGGGCCGAGGAAGTCGGGGTCGAGTCCGTACACCGGGCAAGCGGCGTAGCAGAGCATGCAGTTGATGCACATGCTGTACTGCTTGTACGCGTCCCTCTCCTCCGGCGTCTGCAGAAACTCCACGTCTTCAGGGGGCTCATCGGGGCGGACGAGCCACGGCTTCACCTCCGTCAGCTTGTCCATGAAGTCACCGATCTCCACGACGAGATCGCGGATGACGGGGAAGTTCGCCAGCGGTTCGACGCGTACGGGGCCGGGCGCGGCATCGGTCAGGAAGGCCGCACAGGTCAGCTGGGGCTCGCCGTTGACGGTCATGCCGCAGCTGCCGCAGATGCCCATGCGGCAGGACCAGCGGTAGGACAGGGTGCCGTCGATGGTGTCCTTGATGTGGTTGAGCCCGTCGAGGACCGTCCATTCCTTGCGCAGCGGCACCTCGTACGACTGCCAGGTCGGTTCGGTCTCCTGCTCCGGCCGGTAGCGGGCGACCTGGAGCGTGATCCGGTCATCCGTGGCGCGTTCCGTGGCGCGGTCCATGTCGCCTTCGCCTTCTGCCATGGCTACCTCCCGTAGACGCGTTCCCCGGGGGTCCAGCGGGTGATGGTCACCGGCGCGTACTCCACCCGCGCGGTGCCGTCGGGCTCGCGATGGACGAGCGAATGGGTCAGATACCGCTGGTCGTCCCGGGCGGGGAAGTCGGTGCGCTGGTGCGCGCCGCGCGACTCCTCGCGGCGCAGTGCGCTGAGGACGATGCTCTCGGCCACGTCGAGCATGCAGCCCAGTTCGAGCAGGGCGACCAGCTCGGTGTTGAACGTACGGCTGCAGTCGTCGACGGCCGCACGGCCGAACCGCTCCCGCAGCTGCGACAGCTTCCCGACCGCCTCGGTCAGGGAGCCGCGGTCGCGGTAGATCCCGGCACCGTTCTCCATCACGTTCTGCATGTCGGTACGGATGTCCGCGATGCGTTCCCGGCCGGTCGCGTGGGCGTCGGCCACGTCCGTAAGCCTCCGGTGCTCGTCCTCGGCCTGGGCGAGGACCGCGGCACCAGGGCCGCCGGAACCCGCCGCCGCACGGGCGTACTCGGCGGCGGCCCGACCCGCCCGGGCGCCGAACACCAGGCATTCCGGGAGGGAGTTGGAGCCGAGCCGGTTGGCGCCGTTGATGCTGACGCAGGCCACCTCACCCGCCGCGTACAGGCCGTCGAGCCCGGTGGCGCCGTCGATGTCGGTGTGGATGCCGCCCATCATGTAATGGACGACCGGCCGCACCGGGACCAACTCCTTGACCGGGTCGATGTTCTGGTACTTCAGGCACAACTCCCGTACGAACGGGATGTTCGCGTCGATGAGTTCGGCGCCGAGATGCCGCAGGTCCAGGTGGACGACCGGGCCGTGCGGCGTGGAGACGGTCCTGCCCTTGTCGAGTTCGTGCACGAACGCCTGCGACAGGCGGTCCCGCGGCCCCAGTTCCATGCTGCGCAGGACCGGTCCCTCTTCGGGCCTGCCGAGGTCGTAGTCCTGGAGATAGCGGTAGCCGTCCTTGTTGAGCAGCCTGCCGCCCTCGGCGCGTGCGGCCTCCGTGATCAGGATCCCGGTGAAGGGCAGACCGGTGGGGTGGTACTGGACGAACTCCATGTCCTTCAGAGGCGCTCCCGCCCGCTGGGCCAGGGCCATGCCGTCGCCGGTCTTGATATTGGCGTTGGTGGTGAACGGGTAGACGCGGCCGCAGCCGCCCGTGCACATGATGACGGCGCTCGCGGTGATGGTCTCGACCCGGCCGGTGGCCAGCTCGACGGCGACCGCGCCGCGTACCTTCCCGTCGTCGACCAGGAGGGTGCTGACGAACCACTCGTCGTACCTGACGATGTCGCGGTACGAGAGCGCGGTCTGGAACAGCGTGTGCAGGAGGTGGAAGCCGGTCTTGTCGGCCGCGTACCAGGTGCGCTTCTTCTTCATGCCGCCGAAGGCCCGGACCGCGATCCGCCCGTCCGGGCGGCGGCTCCACGGGCAGCCCCAGTGCTCGAGCCGGAGCAGTTCGCGCGGGGCCTCGCGCACGAAGGCCTCGACGGCGTCCTGGTCGCACAGCCAGTCCCCGCCGGAGACGGTGTCCGACGCGTGCTCGTCCAGGGTGTCGGCTTCTCCCGCCTCCCCGGCGGTCCCGGCTGCCCCGGCGCTCCCGGCGCTCCCGGCGCTCCCGGACTCGCGGGCGGTCGGGGGGACCGCGGCGGCCCCGCCCTCCGCCGACACCGTATGGCTGCGCATCGGATAGACCTTGGAGACGACCGCCACGCTCAGCCGGGGATCGGTCTCCGCGACGGCGATGGCCGCACGCAGCCCGGCGCCGCCGCCACCGATCACCACGACGTCATAGGAAGCGGCCATGTCCCTGCCTCGTGCTCGGGTTCACGCCTCGTGCTCGGCGCTGTGTTCGTCCTGGAGGACCTTGCCGTCGTGGTGGACAGCCGTGACGCGCACACTGCCGTCGTGGAACTCATGACGGCTGCGACGGCACCCGCATGCGTAGGTCACCTCGTCGATGAGCAGCCCCGCCCCGTTCTCCTCCTGGTAGCGCAGCCCGTCCACGACGCGACCGCACAGGGCCCGCTCTTCGGTGAACTCGATGGTGTTGCCGACCACAGCCACCACTCCTCGGCAACTGCTGCTCAGCCTGGATTTCGAACGGGAACGGGCGCGGGGACGCCCACTTGCGAGCGTAACGCCGGGGTTCCGGCCCCGCATGCGCGGATATGAGCCGCTCTCGGGCCGCTCACCAGGGACGGCTCGGCCGCAACGGTTCGGACTCACTCCCGGTGCACCCCTCCACAACTCCGGATACCGGGCGGTAATGTCGCCGCCGCCGTGCAGTCCGGTGCGAGCGTAAAGGGGCCCTCATGGAGACGGACATACATGCCCGGTGGGAGCACCTGTGGAGCCATCGCGAGCAGCTGCTCAAGGTGGCGCGCCGGAGATCACTGAGCGCCGAGGACGCCGAGGACGCGGTCCAGGAGGCGATGCTGCGCGCCGTCGAGAACCCGCGCCTCGACCTCGACGACCCGCGCCTCGGCGCCTGGCTGACGACGGTCACCATGCGCCTGTGCATCGACCGGTACCGGCAGGTCAACCGGGAGGCCGAGGTACGCCGCATCCCGCGGCTCGTCGCCCCGCGCCCGGCCCCCGTCGACGAGGTGGTGTGCGACCGGGCGGAGGCCAAGTGGCTGGCGTTCCGCAGCGAGGAGCTGCCCGCCCGCCAGGCCGAGGCGCTCCGGCTCAAGGCCGAGGACCGGGATGTCGGTCAGGTCGCCCAGGAGATGGGACTCAGCTACGAGGCCGTCGAGTCGCTGCTCGCCCGGGCCCGGCGCACGCTGCGCAACTCGCTGGCCGGAACGCTCGGGCTGGTCCTGTGGCTGTGCGGGCGCGGCCGGTCGACGCAGACGGGCGGGAACGTGCAGGCCGCGGCCGTCGCCTCCACGGCGGCGACGCTCGCCGTGGTGGGGCTCGTCTTTCCCTTCGTGCACGAGCCGGATCGCTCGGGGCAGCCACCACAGGGGGTCACCTCGGAGCCGGTGGGCCCGGGGGTGGTCTCGGACCAGGCCGACCCCGCCGAGGACGACCGCACTCCGGCCCACTCGCCCGCCGGGGGCCGGATGCCCGCGTGGCAGCGGGCCGCGCCGTCCGGGGTCCTCACGATGCTGCCCGAGGTGTCCGTGCCGGATGTGGACGTGCCTGAGGTGAACGTGCCCGAGGTGGCCGTGCCCGGCGTGGGCGTACCCGATGTGCCTCAGGTGCCGCGCCTGCCCGACGCATCCGATGTACCTGGCGTACCTGGCACATCCGGCCTATCCGATGGACGCGTACCGGCCGCCCCGAAGCCCGAGGCACCCACCACGACCGTGCCCGAGGCCCCCGGAACACCCGACGCTCCCGTCCCGGACGCCTCCGGCACCTCCACTCGCCTGCCCGTGAACAGCCCGGTTTCGGCCCCGTAAAAAATCTTCACTTTTCCGCGACGGACGGGCCGACCTGCCGCGTAGAGCAGGTGTCGGAGCTGCTCCCCGCTGAAGGGTGAACCGGATGGGTGTCGAGATCTGCGTGGAAGGGTTGACCAAATCCTTCGGTCACCAGGTCATTTGGCAGGACGTATCGCTGACACTGCCCGCCGGTGAGGTATCGGTCCTTCTCGGCCCGTCGGGTACGGGCAAATCGGTGTTTCTCAAGACGCTCGTCGGCCTTCTGAAGCCGGAGCGGGGTTCGATCACGATCGCCGGTCAGGACGTCACACGGCTCCGCGAACGCGAGCTGTACGAGGTGCGCAAGCTCTTCGGCGTGCTGTTCCAGGACGGCGCCCTCTTCGGGTCGATGAACCTGTACGACAACATCGCCTTCCCGCTGCGCGAGCACACCCGTAAATCGGAGAGCGAAGTCAGACGGATCGTCCTGGAAAAGATGGACATGGTCGGTCTGATCGGCGCCGAGGAGAAACTGCCCGGCGAGATCTCCGGCGGTATGCGCAAGCGGGCCGGACTCGCGCGCGCCCTGGTGCTCGACCCGGAGATCATCCTGTTCGACGAGCCCGACTCGGGGCTCGACCCGGTCCGCGTCGCGTATCTCAATCAGCTCATCGTGGATCTGAACGCGCAGATCGACGCGACCTTCCTGATCGTCACGCACGACATCGCCTCCGCCCGGCAGGTGCCGGACAACATCGGGCTGCTCTTCCGGCGCGAGCTGGTGATGTTCGGCCCGCGCGAAGAGCTGCTCGCCAGTGACGAACCGGTCGTACGGCAGTTCCTCAACGGCCGCATGCAGGGGCCGATCGGCATGGCGGAGGAGAAGGACGCCGCCCAGGTCGAGCAGGAACTCGCCCAGCTCGACGCCGGGGACCACCGCGGCCCGAAGGGCGGCAAGGGCGCCTCCGGGGCGGGCGTCACCCCGCGGCTGCTCCCCGGTCCGGGCGTGACCCGGCCGCCCCGCTGGGAAGCGATCGCCGCCCGCGAGGCGGAACTGCACAAAACGGCGGGGGCGGACGCATGAGCCTGTCCCCGAAAGGAGCGCTCCGGCACTCCGGCAGCCTCTTCGCGATGGCCCTGGACGTCATCCGTACCCTGCCCCGACGGCCGTTCCAGGTACGGGAGTTCATCCAGCAGGCCTGGTTCGTGGCCAGCGTCACGATCCTGCCCACCGCCCTGGTCTCCATCCCCTTCGGCGCCGTCATCGCGCTGCAGATCGGCGGCCTGACCCGGCAGCTCGGCGCCCAGTCGTTCTCCGGCGCCGCCTCCGTCCTCGCGGTCCTGCGGGAGGCGTCCCCCATCGTCACGGCCCTGCTCATCGCCGGGGCCGGAGGCACCGCGATCTGCGCGGACCTCGGGGCGCGCAAGATCCGCGAGGAGATCGACGCGATGCAGGTGCTCGGCATCGACCCGATCCACCGCCTCGTCGTGCCCCGGGTGCTCGCCACGATGCTCGTGGCGGTGCTGCTCAACGGCCTGGTCTCGGTGGTCGGCGTCGCGGGTGGCTATTTCTTCAACGTGGTGCTCCAGAACGGGACGCCCGGCGCGTACCTGGCCTCCTTCACCACGCTCGCCCAGCTTTCCGACCTATGGGCGGCCGAACTCAAAGCACTGGTCTTCGGCGCCATCGCCGCGATCGTCGCCTCGTACAAGGGGCTGACCGCCAAGGGCGGGCCGAAGGGCGTCGGCGACGCGGTGAACCAGTCCGTGGTCATCACCTTCATGTTGCTCTTCGTGACCAACTTCGTGCTGACGGCCGTCTACTTCCAACTCGTTCCGCAGAGGGGATAGCGATGGCTCTGCCGAACCGGCCCGGCCGGCTCACCCGGCTCAACCGGCTCAACCCACTCGGCGGCACCGGGCGACAACTCGAAGAGCTCGGCCGCCAGATGTCGTTCTACGGGCGCTCGATCGCCTGGACCGGCCGCACTCTGCGCCGCTACAAGAAGGAAGTCTTCCGGCTGCTCGCCGAGGTGAGCTTCGGCCGCGGCGCGCTCGCCGTCGTCGGCGGCACCGTCGGCGTCATCGCCTTCCTCTCCTTCTTCACCGGCACCGAGGTCGGCCTCCAGGGGTACGCCGCGCTCAACCAGCTCGGCACGTCCAACTTCGTGGCGTTCCTCTCCGCGTACTTCAACACCCGTGAGATCGCCCCCCTGGTGGCCGGGCTCGCACTGTCCGCGACCGTCGGCGCCGGGTTCACCGCCCAGCTCGGCGCGATGCGGATCAGCGAGGAGACCGACGCTCTCGAGGTGATGGGCGTCCCGTCGCTGCCGTTCCTGGTCACCACCCGGATGATCGCCGGGTTCGTCGCGGTGATCCCGCTGTACGTGGTCGGGCTGCTCTCCTCGTACCTCGCGGCCCGGACCATCACCACCGGGTACTACGGGCAGTCCGCCGGAACGTACGACCACTACTTCCAGCAATATCTGCCACCGGTGGACGTGTTGTGGTCCTTCGGCAAGGTGATCGTCTTCGCCGTCGTGATCATCCTGGTGCACTGCTACTACGGCTACCACGCGAGCGGCGGCCCCGCCGGGGTCGGCGTCGCGGTCGGCCGCGGGGTGCGTACCTCCATCGTCGCCATCAACATCCTCGACTTCTTCCTCAGCCTGGCGATCTGGGGCGCCAACACGACCGTACGGATAGCGGGGTAGGGCCACATGCGCATACCGACTCTGTCCCGGGCCCTGCCCCGTACCACCCAACTACGGCTGTACGGCGTGGTCTTCCTCATCGTGATCGCGCTGCTGCTTTCCCTGACCGTCGCCATCTACCAGCAGGTGTTCACCCCGGTCGTCCGGATCACCCTCCAGGCGAACACCATCGGCAACCAGCTGGAGCCGCGCGCCGACGTCAAACTGCGCGGCCTGCTCGTCGGCGAGGTCCGCGAGGTGCACGCCGACGGCCGGAAGGCGACGCTCGACCTCGCGCTCAAGCCGGAACACGTCGCCCTCATCCCGTCCGACGTGCACGCCCGGCTGCTGCCCAAGACCCTCTTCGGCGAGAAGTACGTCCAGCTGGTCACCCCCAAGAATCCGTCCTCCCGGCCCATTTCCGCCGGTGACGTCATCACCCAGGACCGCACCAAGGTCGGCATCGAGCTCCAGCGCCTGATGAACGACCTGCTTCCGCTGCTTCGCACGGTGCAGCCCGCCAAGCTGAACGCCACCCTGTCCGCGTTCGCCACCGCGCTCGAAGGCCGCGGCGACGAGATCGGCGACAACCTCGTCCGCGTGGAGGGCTATCTCCGCAAGCTCAACCCGCACATGCCGTCCATCAAGGAGAGCATCTCCCGCTTCGCCGATGTGGCCGAGGTGTACGCGGACGCCGCCCCCGACCTGCTGCGGATGCTCGACAACACCGTCACCACCAGCCGCACCCTGGTCGAGAAGCAGGACCAGCTCGCCTCGGCCCTGGCCTGGACCGCCACCGCCGCGAAGACCACGGACGGGGTGCTCGCCGAGAACTCCGACCGGCTCATCACCCTGGGCCGGGTGTCCCGTCCGACGCTGGATCTCTTCGAGCGCTACTCCCCCGAGTACCCCTGTCTGCTCGCCGGTCTGGTGCGGCAGAACAAGGCCTCCGAGGAGACCTACCGGGGCGGGAAGATGCGCATCACCCTCGAGTTCGTACGCCCACGCCCCGCTTACCAACCCGGCGAGGAACCGCGCTATGCCGAACGCTCCGGCCCCAACTGCCACGGGCTGCCGCACCCGAACGTGCCCGCGCCACCGATCCACCTCAACGACGGCACGAAGAACACCTTCGGTGGTTCCGGCAAGGGCGGGGCGGGCAGCGCCCTCTCCGGCACGGCGGCCGAGCAGCGTGCCGTCGGCTCGCTGGTGTCCCCGGTCATGGGCGTGCCCGCCGACGAGGTACCCGCGGTCGCGACGCTGCTCTTCGGTCCGATGGCTCGGGGAACGGCGGTGAACGTCACATGAGCACGAAGACCCTTGCGCGGAACGCCATGTCGACGGCCCCGCAGCTGATCAAGCTCGGCCTGTTCACCGTGGCGACCGTCCTGGCCACCGCAGTGCTCGCCGCCACCATCGTCAATGTCTCCTTCGCGCCCAAGGACACGTACACGGCGGTGTTCAGCGATGTCACGAGCCTGGAAGAGGGCGATGACATCCGGGTCGCGGGGGTACGGGTCGGCGAGGTGGAGTCCATCCGCATCCACAAGCGCACGCAGGCCGAGGTCAGCTTCAGCGTCTCCCGCGACCGGCCGCTGTTCACCAGCACCGGTGCCGTCATCCGCTACCGGTCCCTGGTCGGGCAGCGGTACATCGCGCTGACGGAGGGCGCGGGCAACGGGACCCGGCTCAAGCCCGGCGGCCGGATCCCGCTCTCGCGTACCGAACCGGCCCTCGATCTCAACGCGCTCCTGAACGGATTCAAGCCGCTGTTCGCCGCGTTGAGCCCGAAGGACGTGAACCAGCTGGCCACCGAGATCATCAAGACGCTCCAGGGCGAGGGCGGCACGGTCAACAGCCTGCTCGCGCACACCGCCTCGCTCACCTCCACCCTCGCCGACCGGGACAAGCTGATCGGCTCGGTGATCGACAACCTCAACACCGTCCTGAAGACCGTGAACAAGCGGAGCACCCGCTTCTCCGATCTCATCGGGCAGCTCCAGCGGCTGATCTCCGGACTCTCCGCCGACCGCAAGCCCATCGGTGACTCCCTCGCGGGCATCAACGGCCTCACGGAGGCCACATCGGGCCTGCTCAAGGACGCCCGGCCGCCGTTGAAGAACGACATCGCCGAGCTGAGGGACGTCGCCGGAACGCTGAAGGAGAACGAGAAGACCGTGGAGGGCGTCCTGAAGCGACTGCCGAACAAGCTGAACAAGTTGACCGGCACCGCGTCCTACGGCTCCTGGTTCAACTTCTATCTGTGCGACTTCGACGGCCGCATCGTGCTGCCGAAGACCAATGAAGTGATCACACCCGAACTCCATGTCGCCCGGGCGAGGTGCGGCGGATGATCCCTTTCCGTGAACGCAATCCCGTGGTCATCGGCGCCATCGGTCTCACCGTGATCGTGGCGCTCATCGCCGCGGCCTTCAACGCCGACCGGCTCCCGCTGATCGGGGACGGCGAGGAGTACAGCGCCGCGTTCTCCGAGTCGGGCGGGCTCAAGTCCGGCGACGAGGTCCGGATCGCCGGGGTGAAGGTCGGCAAGGTCGACGAGGTCGATCTGGACGGCGACCACGTCAAGGTCACCTTCCGGCTCAAGGGCGAACCGGCCTTCGGCACCAGGACCGGCGCGTCCATCCGGATCAAGACGATCCTGGGCGCGAAGTACCTGTCCCTCGAGCCGAAGGGCCCGGGCCAGTTGGAGCCGGGCAGCGAGATCCCGCTGAGCCGCACCACACCGGCGTACGACGTGGTGGAGGCCTTCAGCGATCTGACCGAGACCACCGAGCAGGTCGACACGGATCAGCTGGCCAAGGCCCTGGACACCATCTCCACCACCTTCGAGGACTCACCGGCCGAGGTCAAAGCGTCCATCAAGGGCCTCTCCCGGATCTCCAAGACCGTGGCATCGCGCGACAAGGCGCTGCGCGAACTCCTCGACAACGCCAACGGCGTGACCGGCGTGCTCGCCGAGCGGACCGACGAATTCAGCAAGCTGGTCAAGGACGGCGACAAGCTGTTCCGGGAGATCGACAAGCGGCGCAAGGTCATCCGCGCGCTGCTCAAGAGCTCGGTCGCCCTGGGTATCCAGCTCTCCGGCCTGGTCGAGGACAACAAGAAGGAGATCGGGCCCGCCCTCGCCAACCTGAACTCGGTGGTCAAGCTCCTGGAGCGCAACCAGAAGAGCCTCGACCGCAGCGTGAAGCTGATGGCGCCGTACATCCGGGTCTTCACCAACACCCTGGGGAACGGCCGCTGGTTCGACAGCTACATCCAGAACCTGGTCGCGCCCGGCCCGATCGAGCCGCGTACGGGAGGATCCCGGTGAAGCCGATGAAGCTGTCCGCGCTGAAGAAGTCCGTGACGAACCGGCGCTTCGTCCGTGGCCTGGCCGTCGTCGTGGCCCTGGCGGTCGTCGCCGCCGGTCTGGCCGTGGTGTTCTGGCCGACGACCTCGCCGGTCCGGGTGACCGCGTACTTCCCCCGTACGGTCGGCATCTATCCCGGTTCCGACGTACGCGTACTCGGCGTCCGCATAGGCCAGGTCAAGAAGATCACCCCGCAGGGCGACCGGGTGCGGGTGGAGCTCGAGTACGAGGGCGAGCGCAAGGTCCCCGCGGACGCCAAGGCCGCGATCATCAACTCCTCGGTGGTCAGCGACCGTTACGTCCAGCTGCTTCCGGTCTACCGCGGCGGCGCCACGATGAAGAACGGCGCCGTCATCCCGGAGCAGCGGACGGCGGTGCCGGTCGAACTGGACCGCGTCTTCGACAGTCTCCGGACGACCTCGGACGCGCTCGGCCCGCGCGGCGCCAACAAGGACGGGGCGCTGTCCCGGCTCCTCGGCGTCTCGGCGGACAACCTCGAGGGCCAGGGCGATCAGCTGCATACGACGGTCAAGAACCTCTCGCAGGCCGTCACCACCCTGTCCGGCGGCCGGAAGGACCTGTTCGGGACGGTACGGAATCTCCAGGTGTTCACGGCCGCGCTTGCGGCGGACGACGCGAGCGTCCGCGGGTTCAACGACAGCCTGGCCAATGTGGCCGACCAACTGGCCGATGAGCGCAAGGACTTGGCGCTCGCGATCAAGCATCTGGCGGCCGCGCTCGCCGATGTGGCCGACTTCGTGAAGGACAACAAGAAGGCCCTGACCTCCAATGTGAAGGGCCTCTCCAAGGTGACGAAGGTGCTCGTCACCCAGCGCGCCGCCCTGGAGGAACTGCTCGACGTCGCCCCCGCCGGTCTCTCGAATCTGCAGAACGCCTACAACCCGGAGTCCGGCACGCTCGACACCCGCAACAACGCCGACCACCCCCAGGACCCGGCCTCGCTGCTGTGCTCCGTACTCAAGACGACCGGGGACAAAGCCGACTGCGGTGACTTGAAGAAGCTGTTCGACTCCCTGCCGGAACTGCCCGTGGCGGGCGAAGCCCCGGCCCTCAAGGGCACCGGCTCGGTCGACAAGACGCTCGGCGGAATCCTGGAGACCCGTACATGAACCCGTACATGAGCAGGATCAAGGCAGGCCGGGCGGTCGTCTGGGCGGCTGCCGCCTCCCTCCTCACCGGCTGCAGCTTCAACGGTCTCTACGACGTTCCGCTGCCCGGCGGTGCCGCCGCCGACGACAACGCCTACCGGGTCACGGTCGAGTTCCGGGACGTCCTCGATCTCGTGCCGCAGTCCACGGTGAAGGTCAACAACGTCACCGTAGGAGCCGTCGAGAAGGTCGAACTCGTCGGCTGGCACGCCCGGGTGCGGCTGCGCATCTCCGATTCGGTGAAGCTGCCCGGCAACGCGATCGCCGAGCTGCGGCAGACGAGCATGCTCGGCGAGAAGTACGTATCCCTCGCGGCGCCGCCGGAGGGCGCGCCCAAGGGCAAGCTCACCGACGGCGCGAAGATTCCGCTGTCCCGCAGCGGCCGCAACCCCGAGATCGAAGAGGTGCTTTCGGCTCTGTCGGCCCTGTTGAACGGCGGCGGGGTGGCCCAACTCAAAACGATCTCAACGGAGTTGAACAAGGCCCTGGAGGGCCGCGAGAACCGGGTCAAGTCCCTGCTCTCTGAGCTGGACACGTTCCTCGGCGGCCTCGACAAGCAGCGCCATGAAATCGTCCGCGCACTGAAGGGCATCGACAAACTCTCCAAGACCCTGTCGAAGGAGAAGGCGACGATCGACCGGGCCATGACCACCATGCCGCCCGCGCTGAAGGTCCTGGCCGACCAGCGCAAGAAGCTGACGACGATGCTGACTTCGCTGTCCAAGCTCGGCAAGACCGGCACCCGCGTGATCAACGCGTCGAAGGCCGACACGGTGGCCAACCTGAAGAGCCTCCAACCCATCCTGAAGCAGCTCAACAAGGCGGGCAGCGACCTCCCCAACTCCCTGGAGCTCCTGACGACGTACCCGTTCCCGCGCGCGGCCACGGACGCGATCAAGGGCGACTACGTCAACCTCAAGATCACGTCCGATCTCGACCTGCGCAGCATCTACGGCAATCTCGCGGACGAGCCGTCGAAGAAGCAGAAGAAGCAGAAGGACCGGAAGCCGGAGGTGCCCGGACTGCCGGACACCCCGGATCTGCCCGAGACGCCGGATGTCCCGAACACCCCAGATCTGCCGGATTCCCCGGATTCGCCGGATTCGCCGGTGGACCCGACCCGTCCGGACGGCGAGAGCGGGGGCGGGGGCGCCGGGCTCTGCCCACCGGTCTGCACCGGAACCGCTGCCTCGTACGCGTACGGCGACGCGTACGGCGACGCGTACGGCGACACGGACAGCTATAGGAGCCAGGGCGTGAACCTCATGCTGGCGGAACTGATGCTGAAGGGGATGCTGCCGTGATCACACGTACGGTCAAGGTCCAACTGCTCGCCTTCGCGGCCGTCACCACGCTCGGGGTGTCCTACGTCGCCGCCGAGTACACCGGTCTCGCCGACAGCATCCTGGACCGCCAGTACACGGTGCGGGCGGAGTTCGCCGACTCCGGGGGTATCTACCAGGGCGCCGAGGTCACGTACCGCGGGGTCCCGGTGGGCCGGGTCGGCGACCTGCGCCTCGCGGGCGACGACGGCGTATCGGTTGCGCTGCACATCGAGAACGGCGCGGAGATCCCGTCCGACACCCTGGCGGTGGTGGCGAACCGCTCGGCCGTCGGTGAGCAGTACGTGGATCTCCAGCCGCGCGCCGACGACGGCCCGTACCTCAAGGACGGCAGCACCATCGACCGCCGGAACACCCGGAGTCCGATGCCCACCACCGAGCTGATCCTCAGCCTGGACCGCCTGGTGAACTCGGTGGACAAGAAGGACCTGCGGGTCACGGTCGACGAACTCGGCAAGGCGTTCGCCGGCACGGGCCCGCATCTGACCCGCCTGGTGGACTCGGGCAACGCCCTGGTCAAGGACGCCTCGGACTCGCTGCCGCAGACGATCTCCCTGATCGAGGACTCGAAAACGGTCCTGAAGACCCAGGCGGACAAAGGCTCGGCCATCAAATCCTTCTCGAAGGACCTGGCAACTCTGACCGGGGAGTTGAAGAAGAGCGACGGAGACATCCGCGCCCTGATCGACAACGGCGCCCCCGCCGCCCAGGAAGTGAACTCCATCCTGAAGGCCAACGAGACCCATCTTCCGGTCCTCCTCGGGAACCTGATCAGCGGCGGCCAGATCACCGCCGCCCGGCTGCCCGGCATGGAACAGATGCTGGTCACCTTCCCGATCACGGTCGCGGGCAGCTACACCGTGGTCCCCGGCGACGGCACCACCCACTTCGGCATGCAGATCAACGCCGACGACCCCCCGGCCTGCCGCCAGGGCTACGGAACCCAGCGCCGGGACCCTGAGGACACGTCCACCCGCCCGGCGAACACGGACGCCCGCTGCACGGCCCCGCGCGGCAGCAAGACCTCGGTCCGGGGCGCGCAGAACGCCCCGAAGGCGTCCGGGCAGTCGTCTTCCGGAGGAACCGGAGCAAACACAGGCTCGTACGTCACGGCCTACGATCCCGACACCGGAGCCGCGTACGGTCCGGACGGAACCCTCGTCGAGATCGGCTCGACGGGCGGAGCACAGAACACGTTCGGAAAGGACTCATGGCGATGGCTGCTCGTGGGCCCCATGGCATAACCCGCGCACTCACCACTCGTGCGAAGCGTCACAAAAGGGCGATCACCGCGACACTGACCGTCGCGGCCGTCGCCCTGACAGCCTCATCGATCTGGCTGGCCGTCCAGCTGCACGAGCACCAGGAAACCGAGCAGCGGAACCAGGACATCCTGACCGCGGCCCGCCAGTCGGCGATCAACTTCACCTCGCTCGACTACAGGCACTACGACCGGGACAGCAAGAACGTGCTCAAGGGCGCGACCGGCGAATTCAAAAAACAATTCTCGGCGCAGACAGCAGAGCTGACGAAGCTGGTGGCATCCAACAAGTCGGTCTCCGAGGGCCAGGTGCTCGACGCGGGCATCGCGCGGGCGGACGAGCGCTCCGCCCGCGTCCTGGTGGTCGCCGACAGCAAGGTCACCAACACGGCGTCCCCCAAGGGCACCGCCCGCAACTACCGCCTCCAGCTCGACCTCGTACTCGAGAACGGCCGCTGGCTGACCTCCAACGTAGAGTTCGTCGGCTGACCGGGCCCCGCGCCCGCCCCGTACCCCCCTCGCACCACCCGTAAGGAGAACCCCGTGGCGAAGCAGCCCGTCCGAGTCGCAGCGGCCGCCCGCGCCGCGGCCAAGCGCGCCGAAAGAGCCCGGGAACGCCCCGAGGACCTGGGGACGGCCGAGAAGGCTGATACGACCTCGGCGGCGGAGCCGGAACCGGAATCGGAACTGGGGTCAGAGCCGGGGTCGGCCTCGGAGCCGGAGCCGGAGCCGGGGTCAGAGTCGGCCTCGGAGTCGAACTCGGAACCAGAGTCGGAATCGGAGTCGACACAGGAGTCGTCACCGGAGTCGGAGTCGAAGTCGTCACCGGAGTCCGAAGGTGACACGCCGCCCGGCACCCGCTCCAGCCGCCTCCCCCGAGCATCCGTCGCGGCCCTCGCGACCCTCGCGCTACTCACCGTCGCGGGCGGGATAACCACCACCGTCCTGGGCCTGCAGTACCAGGAGACGTCACGTACCAACGAGGCACGCACGGAAGCGGTGGCAGCAGCGCGCAAGGCGGCCCCCGAGATCCTGTCGTACGACCACCGCCACCTGGACCGCGACTTCGCCACGGCGCGCGGCCACCTCACGGGTTCGTTCCTCGACGAGTACAAGAAGACGACCAAGACGGTCGTCGAGCCGACGGCCAAGAAGTACAAGGGCGTCGTCAAAGCCACCGTGGCCAAGCCCACGGGCGACAACGCGACACCGGCCGTGTCGGTGGTCTCCGCCACCCCGGACAAGGCCGTCGTCCTGCTCTTCATGAACCAGGTCACCAAGAGCACCCAAATCTCCGGCCCCCGCGTAGACCTCAACCGCGTCCGCATGACCCTGGTCCAAACCGACCAGGGCTGGAAGGTGAGCGCCGTCGACGCCCTGTAGCCAGGAAGCAGGAAGGACGAGCGGGTCCGCAGCCGGACTCACCACCGCGGCCCCTGGCCCGGGCCCCTGACCCGGACCCCTGACCCGGCGTCAGCGGCCGCGGTGGTGGCCTTGGCCTTGTCCCGGGCCTGGGCCTGGGCATGGGCCTGGGCACGACGGTGTTCGTCCTCGGCCATCCGGCGGCGCTAGGCCGCGGCCCGCCCTGCGGGTGGACCAGGGCACCCGAGCGCCTCGCGTACGGCGAGGCGTGGATCGACTCCGGGCACCTGTTCACCATCCCCGGAGGTGAGAGCCGGATCACGCGGGACATCTATCAGTCGGTCACGCCGGGTAAGAAAAAGCCCCAGGTCACGGGCTGCGTGACCTGGGGTTCCAAGTGGAGCCGCCTTCGGGATTCGAACCCGAGACCTACGCATTACGAGTGCGTTGCTCTGGCCATCTGAGCTAAGGCGGCGCGCTACGGGTGATGGATTCTCTCCGCGCAGGGAGAGGTTCGCATCAGCAGCGGCGCCAAGTCTACAGGGTTAATCGGGGTGCCTCTGACCAGCCCCCCAGCCCCCCAGCCCCCAGGGCGGGGGTCAGCACTTCGTGCCGTCGGCCGGGGGCTTGCCCTGGAGCAGGTAGCGGTTGATGGCCTTGTCGATGCAGGTGCTGCCGCGGCCGTACGCCGTGTGGCCGTCGCCGTCGTAGGTCAGGAGGGAGCCGGAGTCCAGCTGGGCGGCCAGGGCCTCGGCCCACTTGTACGGGGTGGCCGGGTCGCGGGTGGTGCCGACCACGACCGTGGGGGCCGCGCCATTCGCCGCGATGCGGTGCGGCTCGCCGCTGGGCTCGACCGGCCAGTACGCGCAGTTCAGGGAGGCCCAGGCCAGGCCCTCGCCGAAGACCGGGGACGCCTTCTCGAAGTCCGGCAGGCCCTCGCGTACCTCGTCGGGGTTCTTGAAGGCGGGCGGCAGGTCGAGGCAGTTCACGGCGGCGTTGGCGAACATCAGGTTCGCGTACTTCCCCTCGGAATCACGCTCGTAGTAGCTGTCGGCGAGCGCGAGCAGGCCCGCACCGTCCTGGTCGCGCATCGCGGCCGCGATGCTGTCGCGCAGCTGCGGCCACGACCCCTCGTCGTACATCGCGGCGATCACGCCGGTGGTGGCCAGGGACTCGGTGAGCTCGCGGTCGGCGCCGGTGGGCAGAGGCTTCCGGTCCAGGTCGCGGAAGAAGTCCTTCAGCTTCTTGCCCGCGTCCGTGGTGCTGCCGGTACCGAGCGGGCAGTCCGTGCGGCCGACGCAGTCCTTCGCGAAGGACTGGAACGCGGTCTCGAAACCGGCGGTCTGGTCGAGGTTCAACCGACGCGCGGGCAGCGACGGGTCCATGGCGCCGTCCAGGACCAGACGGCCCGCGCGCTTCGGGTAGAGGCCCGCGTAGGTCGCGCCGAGGAAGGTGCCGTACGAAGCGCCGACGTAGTGCAGCTTCTTGTCGCCCAGCGCGGCGCGCAGCACGTCCATGTCGCGGGCCGCCTCGACCGTGGAGACGTGCCCGAGCACCTTGCCGGAGCGCCGCTCGCAGGCCGTCGCGAACTGCTTGTAGGCGTCGACCAGTTGGTCCGTCTCCTTCGCGTCGTCCGGAGTGACGTCCACCTGCGTGTACGCGTCCATCCGCTTGCCGTCGAGGCACTCCACGGGCTCGCTGCGGGCGACGCCGCGCGGGTCGACCGCGACCATGTCGTACTGCGCGCGGACCGGCTCCGGGTAGCCGAAGGCGGCGAACGACTGCAGGTACTGGATCGCCGAGCCGCCCGGCCCTCCGGGGTTGACCTGGAGCGAACCCAGACGCTTGCCGGGACCCGTGGCCTTCTTGCGGGCCACGGCGAGGTCGATGTCGCCGTCACCCGGCTTCTCGTAGTCGAGCGGGACCTTGAGCGTCGCGCAGTCGAACTCCGGGACGCCGCACTCGCGCCAGCGCAGCTTCTGCCCGTAGTACGACTTCAGGGCGCTCGGCGTCTCCTCCGGCAGCGCGGACCGGGACGTGTTGGATGGCGATGGCGAGCCCCCGGACGAACAGCCGGAGATCAGCAGCGCGGCGGCCGTGAGGAGAGTGCCGCCGGTACGGAGGAGGTCGCGCCTGAGGTGCATTCGCTGAGCGTAACTCTCGGGCGAGCGGACGTGTACGTTCCGTGGTCACGCGTGCTCGTATGAGTGACTCTATGCAGTCGCTGGTACTCGTCCTGCGCGGCCGGGCCCACGAGAGCACTGTTGTGTTGGTTCTCGTATGCGTGACCCTTTTGAGTGACCCATGCGGTCGCTGAGCTGGTACGAGCGTCGCCGCGCTGTCGCTCAGCCCGTCCGCAGCGCCATCGTCATCGCCTCGACCGCGAGCAGCGGGGCCACGTTCCGGTCGAGGGCGCGGCGGCAGTCCGCGATCGCCTCGATGCGGCGCAGGGTCGACTCCGGCGAGCTGCCCAGGGCTATGCGCTCCAGCTCGCCCTGCAATTCGGTGTTGGCGATGGCGATACGGGAGCCCAGCTGTAGCGCGAGGACGTCCCGGTAGAAGCCCGACAGGTCGGTGAGGGCCAGGTCCAGGCTGTCCCGCTGGGTCCGGGTCCTGCGGCGCTTCTGCTTGTCCTCCAGGTCCTTCATGACGCCGGCCGTGCCGCGCGGCATCCGGCCGCCCTGCGACGCGCCGAGTGCGGCCTTGAGCTCCTCGGACTCCTTGACGTCCAGCTCCTCGGCGAGCTGCTTGGCCTCCTCGGCCGCCGCGTCCACCAGTTCCTGCGCGGCCTTCAGGCAGTTGCCCACCTGGTCGACGCGGAGCGGGAGCTTCAGCACGGCCGCCCGGCGCTCACGGGCCCGCTCGTCCGTGGCGAGGCGGCGGGCCCGCCCGATGTGGCCCTGCGTCGCGCGCGCGGCGGCGGCCGCGGCCGGGGGCTCGATGCCGTCCCGCCGCACCAGCAGGTCGGCGACCGCGTCCACGGGGGGCGTACGCAGCGTCAGGTGGCGGCAGCGCGAGCGGATGGTGGGCAGCACGTCCTCCTGCGACGGCGCGCAGAGCAGCCATACGGTGCGGGGCGCGGGCTCCTCCACGGCCTTCAGGAGGACGTTGCCCGCGCCCTCGGTGAGGCGGTCGGCGTCCTCCAGAACGATGACCTGCCAGCGGCCGCCCGCGGGCGAGAGCTGCGCCCTGCGCACCAGGTCACGGGTTTCCTTGACGCCGATGCTCAGCAGGTCGGTACGGATCACCTCGACGTCCGCGTGCGTCCCCACGAGCGAGGTGTGGCAGCCGTCGCAGAAGCCGCACCCCGGGGCGCCGCCCAGGGCACGGTCCGGGCTCGTGCAGTGAAGCGCGGCGGCGAAGGCACGCGCGGCCGTGGCACGGCCGGAGCCCGGCGGTCCGGTGAACAGCCAGGCGTGCGTCATCTTCGTCGTGCTCTTCGTCGCGCTCTTCGTCGTGTTCTTCGTTGTGCCCGACTCCTCGGGCGCGGCGGCTGTGCCGGACGCCTCCGCCGTCACCAGGGCGTCGGCGTCCCGGGCGGCAGCGTCGAGCTGCGCCGCAACGCGCTCCTGTCCCACCAGGTCGTCCCATACGGACATGGGGCCACCGCCTCTCCACAACTCTGCGTTTGCGCTTGCCGGTCCATTGTGGAGCAGGGGTCTGACAACGCCGGTACGGGCACATCCAGCCCGCCCGGCGTGCAGCACGGGCAGCCCCAGGACGCCTGTTGACGAAGGGGATCTAGCGGCGGCGGCCCCGCCCGTTGCCCGCGTCGCCCGCGTCGCCCTCATCCCCCTCGTGCGGTCCGAGCAGTTCGTCGGCCAGCGTCGGAAGGTCGTCGAGCGGGGTCTCCTCGGCCCAGTCGGGGCGCGGGCGGCGGCTCGGCGTGCCGGACTCCGGGTCGACCTGCGGGAGTTCGCGCGTGCGCTCCTCCTCGTCCCGGAAGATGCCCGGCGGCACCCGGTCCGCGGGGTTCTCGGCCTGGCGGGCGTCTCGGACCGGCGGCAGCACCGCCGTCTCCTCGTTGGTGCTCTCCGGCGCGGAGGCCCCGGCTCCGGGTGCGGGCGGCTGGGGCAGTACGGCGGTCTCCTCACCGTCAGCGCCCTGCGCACCGTTCACACCGCGGGCACCATGCGTGCCGTTCACGTTGACCATCGGCGTACGCACCGTGGTCTCGTTGTCGGGATGCGTCGGGTTGCCCGAACCCGAACCCGTACCGGAATGGGAGCCCGAGCCGGAGCCGGAGTCGCGACCGGATTCGGAGGCGGGCCCAGAGGCAAAAGCTCCGCCCTCACCGGCCGCACCACTGGCCGCACCGCCAGCCGCACCACCGGCCGCGCCACCCGCAGCCTCCGCAGTCCGCCGCGCCTCCTCCGCCCGCAGCAGCGCCTGCTCGGCCTTCCGCTGCTTCTCCAGGCGCCGCTCCTCCGCCTCCGCGCGAAGCCGCGCCTCTTCCTCGGCCGCCCGCCGCTTCCGCTCCTCCTCGGCGGCCCGCACCTGCTCCTCGGCCTCGCGCCGCTTGCGCTCCTCCTCCACGCGACGGCGGGCCTCCTCGGCGCGCTGCCGGGCCTCCTCCGCCTGCCGTTCGGCCTCGCGGCGACGGGCTTCCTCCAGCTCGCGCCGCTCGCGCTCCTCTTCCTCGGCGCGGAGCCGGGCGAGCTGCTCCTGGCGCTCGCGCTCGATCCGCTCCTCCTCGGCCTTGCGGGCGGCCTCTTCCTCGGCCTTGCGCCGGGCCTCCTCCTCGGCCGCCTTGCGCGCCTCTTCCTGGGCCTTCACCTCGGCCTCGGACAGCGGCAGCATCCGGTCGAGCCGGTGGCGTACGACGGTCGTGACGGCCTCGGGCTCCTGGCCCGCGTCGACCACCAGATACCGCCCGGGGTCGGCGGCCGCGAGCGCCAGGAAACCGGAGCGCACGCGCGCGTGGAACTCGGCCGGCTCCGACTCGAGCCGGTCCGGTGCCTCCGTGAACCGCTCACGGGCGGTCTCCGGGGATACGTCGAGCAGCACCGTCAGATGCGGCACCAGGCCGTCCGTGGCCCACCGCGAGATCCGCGCGATCTCCGTCGGGGACAGATCGCGGCCCGCCCCCTGATAGGCGACGGACGAGTCGATGTAGCGGTCCGAGATGACGACGGCGCCCCGCTCCAGGGCGGGCCGCACCACGGTGTCCACGTGCTCGGCCCGGTCCGCCGCGTAGAGCAGCGCCTCGGCGCGGTGCGAGAGGCCGCCCGACGACACGTCGAGCAGGATCGACCGCAACCGCTTGCCGACCGGCGTCGCGCCGGGCTCCCGAGTGAGCACGACCTCGTGGCCCTTGCCCCGGATCCACTCGGCGAGCGCCTCGGCCTGCGTCGACTTCCCGGCGCCGTCGCCTCCTTCAAGGGCGATGAAGAACCCGGTCGGCGCGGGCGCCTGCGCCGGATCGCCACCGCGCAGCGCATCGCTCAGGTCGCGCCGGAGCGGCACCCCGGAGCGGTCGTCGGTCTTGGCGAGGACCAGCGCCGCGACGGGCAGCAGCAGCGCGCCCGCGAGCATCAGCGTGAACGCGGCGCCGCCGTGCGCGAACACGAACTTGCCGCTCACCACCCGGTGCGGCCCGATCGCCGCGGCGAGCAGCGGGGCCGCGAGGGCGCAGAGCGCGATGACAACGCGCACGACCGCCTGGAGGTGCTCGGTGGTCCGCACCCGGCGGTGGTCCTCCACCTCGAGGTCGAGCAGCGCGTGTCCGGTGTGCGCGGCGACCCCGGCGGCGTACCCGGAGAGCACCATGATCAGGAGCACGGTCGTCGGGTCGGGCACCAGGCCCGCCGCGAGCAGCCCTATCCCCGTCAGGGCGATGGCGAGAGCGAGCATCCGACGCCGCGAAAGCGCGGGGAGCACCTTCGGCGCCGTACGGATACCGACCGCCGTGCCGCCGGTGAGCCCGAGGACGAGCAGCCCGAAGAGCACCGGCCCCCCGTCCAGGTCCACGGCGTGCAACACGGCCACGGCGACCGCCGCCGCGATCGCCCCGGCAACGGCGGCGCAGGCCGACACCAGCAGCGGGATCGCGCCGGTGCGGCCCTTGTCCACGGCGCCGTTGCGGCCCTTGTCCGCACCCGAACCGCCAGCCTTGGGGCGGCGCAGCCCCTCCAGCGGTGAACGGGGGCGCGGCGTCTTCGTATCGGGAAGCTCGAGGAAGTAGACAACAGAGAGAGAGGCCGCGAAGAGTCCCGCCGCTACATAAGAAGCGAGCGCCACCTGATGCTGGCCGAACCAGTCGATCCCGGCGCCGAGCAGGTTCCCGACCAGGGTGATCGCGACGAGCACGAGCGCCGCGATGGGCAGCGCGGCGAAGGCCGTACGCAGCGAGAGCCGCCGCAGCGCCTCCAGGTGGTCCGGCAACGGCCGCACCGTGGCCCCCTCGGGCGGCGGGGCGGGCAGCAGCGCGGGCGCCGCGCTCTCCCGGCACACGGTCCAGAACCGCTCGGCGACGCCGACCACGAACCCGGTGACGAGCAGCACGGCGAGCGCACTCTGAGGCGTCCAGTCGATCCACAGCGGCGCGACGATGAGCACCACGGCCCGCAGCCCGTCCGCGCCGACCATGGTCCAGCGCCGGTCGAGGGGGCCCTCGGCGGACGTGAGCGAGGTCAGCGGGCCGAGCAGCACCGCGCCGAAGAGCAGCGTCGCGAGCACCCGTACGCCGAAGACCGCGGCGACGGCGAAGGCCGCGCCTCGGTAACCGCCGCCGAACGTCTCCTCGGCCACCGCAGCCTGGAGTGCGAGCACGACGAGGACGAGGAGCGCGAGGGCGTCCCCGACACTGCCGACCAGGTGCGCGCTCCACAGCCGCTTCAGCGGTGGAAAGCGCAGCAGGGCGCGGACGGCGCGCTCGCGGGAGTCTGCGACCAGGGCGTCATCGAAGTCGGCGTTCACCGGTGGCTGCTCGGCTCGGGTCATCTCGCCAGCCTATCCGGAGGGACCGACTCGCCGAAGCGCGTACCCGAACATACGCCCGCCCCTCCCCGGCACCGGCCCGACCGGCGCGAAACCGGCCCGTCCTGAATCCAGCCCGTCCGGCGTTTGAGGACGAGCCCGTTCAGGGCGATATGGGGGTCTGGGGGCGAAGCCCCCAGTTCCGGGAAGGGGCGGGGTAGGGGAAGAACTGGCCAAGGCCCAGCCGCCGACCGGCTGAGCCTCAGTCCTCAGTCCTCCGACTCCCCCGAAGCCGCAGCCGCAGCCTTCTTGGCCGGAGCCTTCTTCGCCGCAGCGGTCTTCTTGGCAGCCGTCGTCTTCTTGGCCACGGTCTTCTTCGCAGCCGTCGTCTTCTTGGCGGCAGCCTTCTTCGCCGGAGCCTTCTTCGCCGGAGCCTTCTTGGCCGTCTTCTTCTTGGCCGGCCCCTTCGCCCGCTTCTCCGCGAGCAGCTCGAAGCCCCGCTCCGCCGTGATCTCCTCGACGGAGTCCGCGGCCCGCAGCGTCGCGTTGGTCTCGCCGTCGGTGACGTACGGCCCGAACCGGCCGTCCTTGACGACCACCGGCTTCCCACTGACCGGGTCCTCGCCGAGCTCCTTCAGCGGCGGCTTGGCCGCGGCCCGGCCGCGCTGCTTGGGCTTGGAGTAGATCTCCAGGGCCTCCTCCACCGTGATGGAGAAGATCTGCTCCTCGGTCTCCAGGGACCGCGAGTCCGTGCCCTTCTTCAGATACGGCCCGTACCGGCCGTTCTGCGCGGTGATCTCCACGCCTTCGGCGTCCGTGCCCACCACGCGCGGCAGCGACATCAGCTTGAGGGCGTCCTCAAGGGTCACCGTGTCCAGGGACATGGACTTGAACAGCGAGGCGGTACGCGGCTTGACCGCGTTCTTGCCGGTTTTCGGTGTCCCCTCCGGGAGGATCTCGGTCACGTAGGGGCCGTAACGGCCGTCCTTGGCGACGATTTCGTTCCCGGACGTCGGGTCGGTGCCGAGCGCGAAGTCACCGCTGGGCTTGGCGAGCAGCTCCTCGGCGTAGTCGACCGACAGCTCGTCCGGAGCCAGGTCGTCCGGAACGTCCGCGCGCTGGTGGTTCTCCTCGCCCTTCTCGCCGCGCTCGATGTACGGGCCGTACCGCCCGACGCGCAGCAGGATGTCGTTGCCGACGGGGAAGGAGGAGATCTCCCGGGCGTCGATCGCACCCAGGTCGGTCACGAGCTCCTTGAGGCCGCCGAGGTGGTCGCCGTCGCCGTTCCCGGCGTCGGACGCGGCGCCCGCAGCGTCTCCCTCACCGAAGTAGAAACGCTTCAGCCACGGCACGGCCTGCGCCTCGCCGCGCGCGATGCGGTCGAGGTCGTCCTCCATCTTGGCGGTGAAGCCGTAGTCGACGAGCCGCCCGAAGTGCTTCTCCAGGAGGTTGACCACGGCGAACGACAGGAAGGACGGCACCAGGGCCGTGCCCTTCTTGAAGACGTAGCCGCGGTCGAGGATGGTCCCGATGATCGAGGCGTACGTCGACGGGCGGCCGATCTCGCGCTCTTCGAGCTCCTTGACCAGGCTGGCCTCGGTGTAGCGGGCCGGGGGCTTGGTGGCGTGGCCGTCGACGGAGATGTCCTCGGCGGTGAGGCCGTCGCCCTCGTTGACCTGCGGGAGGCGGCGCTCGCGGTCGTCCAGCTCGGCGTTCGGGTCGTCGGCTCCCTCGACGTACGCCTTGAGGAAGCCGTGGAAGGTGATGGTCTTGCCGGACGCGCTGAACTCGGCGTCGCGGCCGTCGGAGGCGGTGCCGCCGATCTTCACGGTGACCGAGTTACCGGTCGCGTCCTTCATCTGGGAGGCAACGGTCCGCTTCCAGATCAGCTCATAGAGACGGAACTGGTCACCGGTCAAACCGGTTTCAGCGGGCGTACGGAAACGGTCCCCAGAGGGACGGATCGCCTCGTGCGCCTCCTGCGCGTTCTTGACCTTCCCGGCGTACGTGCGCGGCTTGTCCGGCAGATAGCCCGAGCCGTACAGCTGCGTGACCTGCGCCCGGGCGGCGGCGACGGCCGTGTCCGAGAGGGTCGTGGAGTCCGTACGCATATAGGTGATGAAGCCGTTCTCGTACAGCTTCTGCGCCACCTGCATCGTGGCCTTCGCACCGAAGCCGAGCTTGCGCGAGGCCTCCTGCTGGAGCGTGGTGGTGCGGAACGGGGCGTACGGCGAGCGGCGGTACGGCTTGGACTCGACGGACCGCACGGCGAAGGCGGAGTCGGCCAGGGCGGCGGCGAGCGAGCGCGCGCCGTCCTCGTCCAGGTGCAGGGTGTCCGACTTGAGGCGGCCCACGGAGTCGAAGTCGCGGCCCTGAGCGACGCGCTTACCGTCGACCGTGGTCAGCTTGGCGACCAGCTGCGCGGGGTCGCTCTTGTCCCCGGTCCGGCCGGTGCCAAAGGTGCCGGTCAGGTCCCAGTACTCGGCGGAGCGGAAGGCAATGCGCTCGCGCTCCCGCTCGACGACGAGGCGGGTGGCGACGGACTGCACGCGACCGGCGGAGAGCCGCGGCATGACCTTCTTCCACAGCACCGGCGAGACCTCGTAGCCGTACAGACGGTCCAGGATCCTGCGGGTCTCCTGGGCGTCGACGAGCTTCTTGTTCAGCTCGCGCGGGTTGGCGACGGCCTCCCGGATCGCTTCCTTGGTGATCTCGTGGAAGACCATCCGCTTGACCGGGACCTTGGGCTTGAGGATCTCCAGGAGGTGCCAGGCGATGGCCTCGCCCTCGCGGTCCTCATCGGTGGCGAGGAAGAGTTCGTCGGACTCCTTCAGGAGGTCCTTGAGCTTCTTGACCTGCGACTTCTTGTCCGCGTTGACCACATAGATCGGCTGGAAGTCGTGCTCGACGTCCACACCGAGGCGGCGCACCTCGCCGGTGTACTTCTCGGGCACCTCGGCGGCGCCGTTGGGGAGGTCGCGGATGTGCCCGACGCTCGCTTCGACGACGTACCCAGGGCCGAGGTAGCCCTTGATCGTCTTCGCCTTGGCAGGCGACTCGACGATGACGAGTCGGCGGCCGCCCTGTGCGGTCTCGCTGGTCGGGGACAACGTTGGCTCTTCTCTCCGGTCGGCGCTCGTGGCTCGGTGGCCCGGTAATAGGTGACACGTGTGGTCCGTACGCGTTCATACGGTGACGCTGCGGAGTGTGACGGTACAGCCCGCCCCCGTGTCAAACGGGAAAAGTCCACAACGGCCACTCGAACGGTAACCCGACTACCGCCTTTTCTGCCGCCCGGTGTCTCTACCTGGCCATTCAGCGCTGACCCGCGATCTTCGGAGTCCCTCCCCTCACTTTCGCGCGGAACTTCCCACCGGGACGCCTCACAAACGCGTGAAGCACCACACCCCGAGCGCGAGGGCTCCGGCCCCGGTGAGCGTCGTGAACGTGGCCGATGCGAGGCGGCTCACACCCTCCGCCACCGGCGCCCGGTGCGCGAGCCGGAACCCCGTCCACAACAGGAGTCCGGCCCCGAAGAGGCCGAACACCGCCCCCGCGAAGATCGCTGGTCCACTCTCCATGCCTCGCAGCCTCCCGCCCTACCGTCACCTCTGCCGTCCGGCGCGGGGAGGCTGACACGCCGAGACCACGGGCACCCGTCGACCACGGGAACGACAGGTGAACGCCGGGGGCGGGCTGTGCGGGACACCTATGCGGCCCGTCCAGCGGGGCACTTATACGGCCCGTCCAACGGGCACCTATGCGGCCCGTCCAAGAGAGGCGGCTGGGGGCCTGGTCAGCCCCCGTCCGGCACCGGCTCCAGGAAGCCCTGCTCCACCAGGAGCCGGATCTGCCGCGGCGTACGGTCGCGCAGCATCACCGGGTCCTCGCCCACCAGTTGCGCGATGGCGTCGAGGATCTGGCCGGCGCTCAGCGTGCCGTCGCACACCCCCGCGAAGCCCGCGCCCACCGTGTCCACCTGGGTGGCCCGCCGCATCCCGCGGTGCTGGCGCAGCACGACGTGCTCCGGGTCCTCGGCGCCCGGCAGCCCGACCTGCTCCTGCACCACCTCATCGGCCAGCTTGAAGCGCCCGGCGAGCAGCGCGGCGTCGTCGGTGGCCCGCAGATAGTCCTGCCGTTCGAAGTGCGCGCGCACCACGTCGCCCAGGGGCTGTTCGACCGGGTGCGGCCACTCCTCGACGGTCACGGACGGTGACGTTCCGGCCGCCGCCGTCTTGCGCAGCGTGATCCACCCGAAGCCCACGGCCTTGGTCTTACGGGACTCGAACTCGTCCAGCCACGCGTCGTACCGCGCCGCATACGCGTCGGGATCCGTGCGGTGATCCCCCGCGTCGCGCAGCCACAGCTCGGCGTACTGCGTGATGTCCTGCACCTCGCGCTGCACGATCCAGGCGTCACAGCCCCGCGGCACCCACGAGCGGAGCCGGTCCTGCCACTCCTCCCCCTCTACGTGCTGCCAGTTGGCGAGGAATTGCGCGTACCCCCCTTCGTTCAACCGCTCCCCTGCCTCCTGAACGAGCGAGCGGCACAGATCGTCCCCGCCCATCCCGCCGTCGCGGTACGTCAGTCGGGCACCCGGGGAGATGACGAACGGCGGATTCGAGACGATCAGGTCGTACGTCGCGTCCCCCACCGGCTCGAACAGCGAGCCCTCCCGGAGGTCCACCACGGGCGCCCCGGAGAGCGCGAGAGTGAGCCGGGCGATGTGCAGGGCGCGCGGGTTGAGGTCGGTCGCGGTCACGCGCGTGGCGTGCTGCGCGGCGTGCAGCGCCTGGAGGCCGGAGCCGGTGCCGAGGTCGAGGGCGCTGGAGACCGGGGTGCGCACAGTGATCCCGGCGAGCGTGGTGGACGCGCCGCCGACGCCGAGCACCACAGCTGTGTCTGCCTGACGGCCCCCCGCGGCGCTGCCCCCGGCGCCGCCGACGGCGCACCCGAGGTCGGAGACGATGAACCAGTCCTCGCCGCCCGGCCCGCCGTACGGCCGCACGTCCACGGTCGCCCGCAGCTCCTCGCCGTCGGGGATGAGCCAGCCGTCCGCGACGCACTCCTCGACCGGCAGCACCGCCGCCACGCGCGCGTGCGCCACGCCCTGTTGCAGCAGGAAGAGCCGTACGAGCGTCTCGAGCGGGCCGTCGCCGCGGGTGGCCCGGAGCGCGGGCACCGTCTCGCTCCGGGCGAGCGCCGTGTAGGCGGGCGCGCCGAGCAGTTCGAGCAGGCCGTCGGCCGTGAAGTCGGCGGCGAGGAAGGCTTCCCGCAGCCGGGCGGCGGTGCCCGCGGTGTCGGTGCGGTCGGTCGTGGGCAGGGTGGTCGTACTCACCCGCCCATTGTCCCCTCCGACGGGGACGGCACGGGCCACGCGCGCCGAAGGGCCCACCACGCGCGCGTGGACGGGCCCTTCGTTGCTGACGGCTCCTGCGGAGCAGACGGGGTTACGGCGCCTTCGGCGTGGGCGAAGCGGTCGACGCCTGGCAGCCCTCCTGGCGGGAGATCGCGCTGCCGACCTCGCCCTCGAGGAGCGACTTGAGCGCCTGGTCGCCCTGCTTCTGGATGTCGCCCAGGTCGTTGGCGACCTTCTCGAGGCCCTCCGAGAACTTCTTGAGGCCCTCCGGCGAATCGTCGTTGGCGTCCAGGGCGTCGATCTGCTTCTTCAGCCCGTCGTACGACTTCGCCGCCTCGTTGAGGTCCTTGACGGCGTCCTTCTGGATCTGTTCGCCGTTGTCGACCGGGGGCGGGCCCGCCTTGTTCAGGGCGTTCGCGATGGCCTTGTCGGCGTCCGAGATCGCCTGGAAGGCCTGGGAGTCCGCCTTCTGAATGTCCGCCGGCTTGCCGTCCGCGGCCGTCGAGACGATGGTCTGCTGCGCCTGGACGCTCTTCTCGAGCTGCGGCTCGATCTGGCCGCAGAGCGACTTGGCCCAGTTGTCGAGCTCCTCGTTCTTCTCGTCACCGCACCCCGACAAGGCCAGTACCAGTACCGCACCGCCGGACAGTGCGGCCGCAAGCTTCTTGTTCACCGGATTGGTCCCTTCCATGGCTCTCGGCCCCGGAACATACACGCCAACTGGGCGACAAACGCGTGTCGAACGCCCGGTATGGACGCTATTGAAGCCATTTGCACCAAGGGAGATGAGCGTCACGAAACAAGAACGGGGCGGGCGACGCATCAAAGTGCGCCGCCCGCCCGGATGTTGAGTTGCTGTCAGGAGCAGGTCACGAGGACACCGTCGCCGGGTCCGCGGGCTTGGCGACCCGCTCGGCGCTCTCGTCCTCGCCCACCGCGATCCCGCGCCGCTTGGAGATGTAGACCGCGGCGACGATGACCGCGATCGCGAGCACCGCGATCGCCACCCGTACGCCGACGCTGGCGTCCTCTCCGTAGCTGAACTGGACGACGGCGGGTGCGATCAGGAGTGCCACCAGGTTCATCACCTTGAGCAGCGGGTTGATCGCGGGGCCCGCGGTGTCCTTGAACGGGTCGCCGACGGTGTCGCCGATGACGGTCGCGGCGTGCGCCTCGGAGCCCTTGCCGCCGTGGTGGCCGTCCTCGACGAGCTTCTTGGCGTTGTCCCACGCGCCACCGGAGTTGGCGAGGAAGACCGCCATCAGGGTGCCTGCCCCGATGGCCCCGGCGAGGAAGGAGCCGAGCGCGCCGACGCCGAGCGTGAAGCCGACCGCGATCGGCGTCAGCACGGCGAGCAGACCCGGCGTGGCCAGCTCGCGCAGCGCGTCCTTGGTGCAGATGTCCACGACCCGGCCGTATTCCGGCTTCTCTGTGTAGTCCATGATTCCGGGGTGCTCGCGGAACTGCCGCCGCACCTCGAAGACCACGGAGCCCGCCGAGCGCGACACCGCGTTGATGGCGAGCCCGGAGAAGAGGAAGACGACCGCGGCGCCGAGGATCAGACCCACCAGGTTGTTGGGCTGCGAGATGTCCATGACGAGGTTCATCGGAGCCCCGTCACCGAGCTTCTCGCCCACTTCCCTGGCCGCGCCCGCGATGGCGTCGCGGTACGACCCGAAGAGCGCGGAGGCCGCGAGCACCGCGGTGGCGATGGCGATGCCCTTGGTGATGGCCTTGGTGGTGTTGCCGACGGCGTCCAGGTCGGTGAGCACCTGCGCGCCCTCACCCGTGACGTCTCCGGACATCTCGGCGATGCCCTGCGCGTTGTCGGAGACCGGGCCGAAGGTGTCCATGGCGACGATGACGCCGACCGTGGTGAGCAGACCGGTACCGGCCAGGGCCACCGCGAACAGCGCCAGCATGATCGACGTACCGCCGAGCAGGAAGGCACCGTAGACGCCGAGTCCGATCAGCAGCGCGGTGTAGACGGCGGATTCGAGGCCGATGGAGATACCGGCGAGGACGACGGTCGCCGGGCCGGTCAGCGAGGTCTTGCCGATGTCCTTGACGGGACGCCGGTTGGTCTCGGTGAAGTAGCCGGTGAGCTGCTGGATGAGCGCGGCGAGCACGATGCCGATGGCGACGGCGACCAGGGCGAGCACCCGCGGGTCCCCGGCATGGGCGGTGATCGCCGCGTCGGTGACGCCCTTCAACTCGGCGTACGTCGACGGCAGATAGGCGTAGACCGCGGCCGCCACCAGGGCGAGCGAGATCAGCGCGGAGATGAAGAAGCCGCGGTTGATCGCGCTCATGCCGCTGCGGTCCGCGCGCCGCGGTGCCACGGCGAAGATGCCGATCATCGCGGTGATGACGCCGATCGCGGGGACGATCAGCGGGAAGGCGAGGCCGGAGTCGCCGAAGGCCGCCTTGCCGAGGATCAGCGCGGCGACCAGCGTGACGGCGTACGACTCGAACAGGTCGGCGGCCATTCCGGCGCAGTCTCCGACGTTGTCGCCCACATTGTCGGCGATGGTCGCGGCATTACGCGGGTCGTCCTCCGGAATGCCCTGCTCGACCTTGCCGACCAGGTCGGCGCCGACGTCGGCGGCCTTGGTGAAGATGCCGCCGCCGACACGCATGAACATCGCGATCAGGGCGGCGCCGAGTCCGAAACCTTCCAGCACCTTGGGTGCGTCGGCGGCGTACACGAGCACCACACAGACGGCGCCAAAAAGGCCGAGCCCCACCGTGAACATGCCGACGACGCCACCCGTACGGAAAGCGATCTTCATGGCCTTGTGGGAGACCTCGGTGAGGTCCTTGGCCGGTTCGCCTTCCGCGGGAGTCGCCTCCCGCGCGGCGGCCGCCACGCGCACATTACTGCGGACGGCGAGCCACATACCGATATAACCGGTGGCCGCCGAGAACAACGCTCCGATCAGGAAGAACGCCGAGCGTCCGGCGCGCTGATTCCAGTCGTCCGCGGGCAGCAGCATGAGCAGGAAGAACACGACCACGGCGAAAATGCCGAGGGTCCGCAACTGCCTGGTCAGATAGGCGTTTGCGCCTTCCTGGATGGCCGCCGCGATCTTCTTCATGCTGTCGGTGCCTTCGCCGGCCGCGAGCACCTGGCGCACCAGGACCCCGGCCACGACGAGCGCCGCGAGCGCGACGGCCCCGATGGCCATCACGATCAGACGGTTGTCGGAAGTCAGGACTGCGGCTGCGAAGGTTGAGAGGTGGTCAAACTGATGAGGGGAAGAAAGCCCCGCCATTCGTCCTCCTTGACGCTTGGGCTGAGCTCAAGATGTGGACGGATTCTAGGGAGCTCGCCCTGATCAAAACAGGGCGCGGCAAGCGGGATTGGCTCGCTGTTGCTCCTCAGCAAATGATCGCAGCGAAGGATTGCGCCCGAAAGAGGTAATGCCTCAAAAACATTGACCGTAGATCAACGATCAAGAAAGCGCCCCGGAAAATCATCTGAAAGGCCCACGGAGCATACGGAGTACGATCTCTGCGCTCCGGAAAACGATCTCCGTACGGCCGATAAATGATCTACCGCAACGCAAAAGGCCCCGCTCGGCGGGGCCTTGAGAAGATCTGGCGAAGATCGTACGGAACCCGCGGGGCGGGGCCGGGGGCGGAGGCCCGAGCGGGGCCCGGAGCCCCGGAGTCAGGGCAGGATCGGCGCCGGCGGCGTGGGCCAGCTCATCCTGATGAGGCCGCCGGACTCGCCGGAGGTGACCTCCACATCGTCGACGAGGCCGCTGATGACGGCGAGGCCCATCTGGTCCTCACCCTCGGTCTCCAGGTCGTCCACGACACCGGCCGCGTCCGGGCCCGTGCCCTCGCCGACGGCTGTTTCCCCCACGGCGTGCGGCACCTCGTCGGCGACCTCGATGGAGAACTGCTTCTCGTCCTCGATCAGCGACACCCGCACCGGGGCCTCCACACCATTGCTCTGGTGCAGCCCGACGGCACGCGTGCAGGCCTCGCCGACGGCGAGCCTGACCTCGTCGAGAACGGCCTCGTCCACTCCGGCCCTGCGCGCCACCGCCGCCGCCACCAGACGGGCGGTACGGACGTGCTCAGGCAGCGCGCTGAAGCGGAGTTCAACGGTGGCCATGCATCCCCCTAGGGCGTACGAGCGTGCTTTCAAGGGGCCGGGCCACTGTGGCCCGGTACCCCCTTGTTCCTGCTTGTCCCGGACATCACCGGCCCGGGGCACCGACCCTCAGTCGGTCGCCGCTACCGCTTCGTCGACCGAGTTATGGATCGGGAAGACCTTCGTGAGGCCGGTGATACGGAAGATCTTCAGGATGCGCTCCTGGTTACACACCAGGCGCAGTGAGCCCTCATGGGCCCGTACTCGCTTCAGGCCACCCACCAGGACGCCGAGGCCGGTGGAGTCGAGAAAGTCCACGCCCTCCATGTCGACGACGAGGTGGAATTGGCCGTCATTCACCAGCTCGACCAGCTGCTCACGCAGCTTGGGCGCGGTATACACATCGATTTCGCCACCGACCTCGACGACCGTACGGTCGCCGACGGTACGGGTCGACAGGGACAGGTCCACGGATCCTCCAGCACCTTGCTATCGAGCGCTCGCCCCTCGGACACCTGAGATCAGGACTGGGGCGATCGCCAGCCGCGATGGCATTCAATCACTTACTGGCGGGCGTGCACGACGCCTTCGGACCATTGTCCGTCACGCCAGTGACACACTCGGTGCCGATGGCCAAGAATCACCGCCCCGAACGACCCTCGGCGGGCACCCCCGAGCGGCCCACCCCGCGTACGGTCCTCGACCGGCTCAGCGCAGGTGAGAGTCGTGCTTCGCGCATCACTCATACGGAGCACTTGCCCCCGAGGGCGGGCCGTCATGCCGTCTGGCCCGAGCGCATCCGATCAGATGTGATCGCGGCCGTGCAGAAGGCGGGCATCGAACATCCCTGGGCGCATCAGGCGCTCGCCGCCGAACACGCACTCGACGGGCAGTCCGTCGTCGTCGCCACCGGCACCGCCTCCGGCAAGTCCCTGGCCTATCTGCTGCCGGTCCTCTCCACCATCCTCGACGGCGCCGAGACCCCGGCACCGCGCGCCGCACAGACCGGAAGCCGGTCGAAGGGCGGGGCGCAGGCCCCCGCCGCCGGGTCGGGCTGGCTCGCCGGGCGGGGCGCGACCGCGCTCTACCTCGCCCCGACGAAGGCCCTCGCGGCCGACCAGTGCCGCGCCGTGAAGGACTTCGCCCGCCCCCTCGGCAACGCCGTACGCCCCGCCGTCTACGACGGGGACACGCCCTTCGAGGAACGCGAGTGGGTACGTCAGTACGCCAACTACGTCCTGACCAACCCGGACATGCTGCACCGCGGCATACTCCCCTCCCACCCCCGCTGGTCCTCCTTCCTGCGCGCCCTGCGCTATGTCGTCATCGACGAGTGCCACACCTACCGCGGCGTCTTCGGCTCACACATCGCCCAAGTCCTTCGCCGCCTGCGCCGGTTGTGTGCCCACTACGGCTCCGAACCGGTCTTTCTGCTCGCCTCCGCCACCGCCGCCGACCCGTCGATAGCCGCGGGCCGTCTGACCGGACTGCCGGTGAAGGAGATCGCCGACGACGCCTCCCCGCGCGGCGAGCTCGTCTTCGCCCTCTGGGAACCCCCGCTGACCGAACTCCACGGCGAGAAGGGCGCCCCCGTCCGCCGTACCGCCACCGCCGAGACCGCCGATCTGCTCACCGATCTCACCGTGCAGGGCGTGCGCTCGGTGGCCTTCGTACGGTCCCGCAGGGGCGCCGAGCTGATCTCGGTGATCGCCCAGGAGCGCCTCGCCGAGGTCGACCGCTCCCTGGTCCGCCGAGTCGCCGCCTACCGGGGCGGCTATCTGCCCGGCGAACGCCGCGCCCTGGAGAGCGCCCTGCACTCCGGCGAGCTTCTCGGCCTCGCCGCCACCACGGCCCTGGAACTCGGCATCGACATCTCCGGCCTGGACGCCGTGATCATCGCCGGGTACCCGGGTACGCGCGCCTCCCTGTGGCAGCAGGCAGGCCGCGCCGGACGCTCCGGCCAGGGGGCCCTGGCGATCCTGGTGGCCCGCGACGACCCGCTGGACACCTATCTCGTCCACCACCCCGAGGCCCTCTTCCAGCGGCCGGTGGAGTCCACCGTCCTCGACCCCGACAACCCGTACGTCCTGGCCCCGCACCTGTGCGCGGCCGCCGCCGAACTCCCGCTCACCGAGCCGGACATGGAGCTCTTCGGCCCGGCCGCCGAAGGGCTGCTGCCGCAGCTGGAGGCCGCGAAGCTACTGCGCCGCCGTACGAAGGCGTGGCACTGGACCCGCCGCGAGCGCGCCGCCGACCTCACCGACATTCGCGGCGAGGGCGGTACCCCCGTCCAGGTCGTCGAGGCCGGTACCGGCACGCTGCTCGGCACCGTCGACGCCGCCTCCGCGCACACCGCCGTGCACACCGGCGCCGTCCACCTCCACCAGGGCCGCACGTACCTGGTGAAGGACCTGGACCTGGACGACTCGGTCGCTCTCGTCGAGCAGGCGAACCCGCCGTACTCCACGACCGCCCGGGACACCACGGCCATCTCCGTCCTGGAGACGGACGTCGAGATCCCCTGGGGCCACGGCCGCCTCTGCTACGGCTCCGTCGAAGTCACCAACCAGGTCGTCTCCTTCCTGCGTCGTCGTCTCATCACCGGGGAGGTCCTCGGCGAGACCAAGCTCGATCTGCCGCCCCGCACGCTGCGCACCCGCGCCGTGTGGTGGACGGTCACCGAGGACCAGCTGGACGCGGCCCGGGTGAACCCGGAGATCCTCGGCGGCGCCCTGCACGCCGCCGAGCACGCCTCCATCGGCATGCTGCCGCTCTTCGCCACCTGCGACCGCTGGGACATCGGCGGCGTCTCCGTACCCCTGCACCCGGACACCCTGCTGCCCACGGTGTTCGTCTACGACGGCCACCCGGGTGGCGCGGGCTTCGCGGAGCGCGCCTTCCGCACCGCCCGCGCGTGGCTCACGGCCACCCGCGAGGCCATCGCCTCGTGCGAGTGCGAGGCCGGCTGCCCCTCATGCATCCAGTCCCCCAAGTGCGGCAACGGCAACGACCCGCTGCACAAGCGCGGCGCTGTACGGCTCCTGACCGAGCTCCTTCGGGGGGCGCCTGCGGATCCTGGGGACGAGGAGGGTGCGGGGGACGCGGCGGACTCGGCGGATCCTGGGGACAAGGAGAGTGCGGGGGACACGGCGGACTCGGCCGATCCTGGGGACAAGGAGAGTGCAAGGGACTCGGCGGATGCGGCAGACGCGGCGGGCTGAGAGTGGTCCTACGGATCCCGATCCGCACGGCTGGCCTCGCCGTCGGCCGGTCAAGGGAGTCGCACGCACTGCTCCCGCTCCGGCGGGATTACGGCTCCCGTGGCGCGGCGGATGCCGGTCCCGCCCGGGAGCGCACCGCCGAGTTGAACGGTCCTGCCCGCACCCTGACCGTCACATCGGCCACCTCTCCCCGGACGACGCACCGCACGACCTCCGCGCCCTGCGCCCGGGCCACCCGTCCGGCTCCCGAGCAGGCGGCCCGCTGTCCCCGCAGCGCGTGGTCGGCCGCGGCGAGCGCCGCCAGGTCCGCGGCTCCACCGGCGCGATGCCGCACCAGTACGGCCTGGCCCATCAGCAGTACGGCGCCGAACACCACCATCAGCACGGCCGCCGCCACGACCACCCACACGGTGGCCGACCCCCGGTCCCCGCACTTCTCCTCTCCGCGCCTTGTCTCCTCTGCGTGCCTTGTCCCGTATTCGCGCCACGCCTCCTCCACAGCCCGTATCGCTTCCTCTCCGCGCCTCGCCTCCTCTCCGCGCCTTGTCTCCTCCGCGCACCTCGCCTCCTTCACAGCCCGGGTCGCTGCCCGGGCCCGTGTCCCGACCACTCCGAGCATCACCCCGCCCCCGATTCCGCCGTGCCCTCGGCCACGGTGTCCTCTGCCAGCGCCACCGCCTCGGCCGTCAGCTCGACCCCCAGCTCCCCCGGCCCCGGTGAACGGGCCGTCACCCGTACCCGCACCAGGTCCGACTCGCGCCGGATCTCGACGCTCGCCCCGCGCGGAGCGGCACGCCGGGCCGCCGCCACCGTCGCGGCGTGCGGTTCCTGCCGTGCCGCCGCCCGAGCGCCCGCCCTGGCGGCGTCCACGCACTGGATCTGCGCGGAGGCGGCCATCAGGGCCCACAGCAGCGCCGTGCCGAGCAGGACGAGCACCGGAATCACCGTGGCCGCCTCGGCCGTCACATAGCCGCCGTCACCACGCCGCCGTACCGCGTCAGAACTGGACACCGAGCGCCTTCCCGATGACCGACTCCAGCGCCCCCTTGACCGCGTCGGACGTCACCACCTTGTAGAGCACGGCGGCGAAACCGCATGCCGCGACGGTGCCCAAGGCGTACTCGGCCGTCGTCATACCGGAGTCGTCCGAGCGCGCCCGCGTCCGCCTCCGGAGATACCTGAAGAGCCTCATCCCAACCCCCTGGATGCTCTGTGGATATTTCTGTGGATATATCTGTCAGCCGCCGTTCATGGCTGTCAGTTGCCGTTCAGGAACCCGCCTGCGAGACCCACGGCCACCGGCACCACACCGATCGCGAGGAACGCCGGGAGCAGGCAGAGCCCGACCGGCGCCACGATCACCACCGATGCCCTGCGCGCCCGTGCCGCGGCCGTCCGCGCCCGCGTGGCCCGGCACTCGGCGGCGATGAGCGCCATCTGCTCCGCCGCCGGTGCGCCGGACGCACCCGCCCGCTCCAGGCAGCGGGCCAGCGGCCGCGCCCCCGGTATCTCCGCCAACCGGCCCCAGGCACGCTCCGGTTCGGCCCCGAGCCGCAGCTCCGCGGCGGCCTGGACCAGACGTCGGCCGAACGGCCCTTCCAGGGACTCGCCCACGGCCTCCGCCGCGGCGACCGGTTCAGCACCTGCGGCAATGCAGGAGGTCATCAGGTCGGCGGCGAGCGGCAGTTGGCGCTCCGCCTCGGCCCGGCCCGGTACGTCGGCAGGCCCTCCGCGTCGCAACCAACGCCACACGGCATATCCAGCCCCCGCCCCGACCAGGCACCCGGCGACCCCGCCGACCACGGCGTACCCGGCGCACACCGCACCCGCGACCGTCAGCCGCCGCGTTGCCGCAGGCCCCCACCGCGGCAGCCGCCGCGGCACCGGCGGCCCGGTGCCGAACATCAGGCGGGCCCTCCGTCGCCCCTTCCGTTCCTTGAGCCCAACCGCCCAGGCCCGGGCGAGCACCACCGCTCCGGCCACCCCCACGACGGGCGCCACGGCCACCCCCAGCCTGTGGACAACATCCGCACTCACCCCGACATCACCTCTTCGTCGCTCGTCGCCGACACCTCCGCCCGCGCACTGCTCGGTCCCCTCAGCTCTTGTGGATCTCGTAGATCTCTCAGCCCCTTCACACCCCCTCAGCCCCCCGCACAATCCGCACCGCCCACCACAGCCCAACGCCTTCCAGCACCCCACCCACCACGAGGCACCCGAGCCCCATGGGCGTGTGCAGCAGGATCCGCAGCGGGTCGGCGCCCATCGCGGTGCCCAGCAGCAGCCCGGCCGCGGGCAGCACCGCGAGCAGCATCGCCGTGGACCAGGCCCCGGTCACCTGCACCCGCAGGTCGGCCCGCTGATCCCGCTCCGCCCGTAGTGCCCCCTCGAGCCGGGCGAGCCCTGCGGCGAGCCCGGCGCCGCGGTCCACCGCCACCCGCCAGCACGCGGCGAGCCCGAGCAGTCCCTCCGCCCCCGGTTCGCGTGCCGCCTCCCTCAGCGCCCCGGGCACATCCCCGCCGAACCGCGCCGCCGCGAGCACCGCGGGCTCCGCGTCGCCGAGCCCGGAGCCGCCCTCCGCGGAGCGCACCGCCGTCACGAGTGCCGCCGCGGGCTGCTGCCCCGCCCGTACCTCCGCGGCGAGCGCACCGCACAGCGCGATCACGGCCTCGGCGCGCGCCTCCCGGTCCCGCCGCCGCTCCCGCGCCCGCAGGGCCCGGCCGACCAGCGGTACGCCCAGCGCTCCGAGCACCACCGGCACCACCGACTGCCCCAGAGCCCCGATGAGCACCCCGGCGGCCAGACACCACCACGCGCGGTGCTGCCGCGAGCGGGCCCGTGCCCAGGCAACCGCCCGCTCCCACAGGTACGGCCCGGGCGACCCCTGCGCCGTACCTCCCGCGAAGAGCAGCCGCGCCCGCCGGGCACCCTGGTCCTGCCGCACCGTCAGCCATGCCGCCGCCCCCGCGCACACCGCCGCGGCGTACGTCGGTGAGCCGCCCCAGGTCAGCACCCCGCTCATCGCCCGACACCCCCGAGAAGCGCTTGGAGCCGCGGCCAGCCCTGCTCGTACGCGAAGGCGTCCTCGGCCCACCGCAGCGCGGGCACCGCCACCACGAACCCGGCGGCATCCCGCTCCAGTACCCGCACCTCGGCGATCCGGCGCCGCCCGTCCGGGCCCCGTACGAGATGCAGGACGACGGAGACGGCGGCCGCCAACTGGCTGTGCAGCGCAGCCCGGTCGAGCCCGGCCGCCGTGCCGAGGGCCTCCAGGCGGGCCGGTACGTCGGCCGCGGCGTTCGCGTGCACCGTGCCGCAGCCCTGGTGTCCGGTGTTCAGCGCCGCGAGGAGGTGGACGACCTCGGGGCCGCGGACCTCGCCGACCACGAGCCGGTCGGGCCGCATCCGCAGTGCCTGGCGCACCAGGTCCTGCAGGGTCACCAGGCCCGCGCCCTCCTGGTTGGCGGGGCGGCACTCGAGGCGTACGACGTGCGGGTGGTCGGGGCGCAGTTCGGCGGAGTCCTCGGCCAGAATGATGCGCTCGCCCGGCCCGGCGAGGCCGAGCAGCGCGGCGAGGAGGGTGGTCTTGCCGGATCCGGTGCCACCGCTGATCAGGAACGACTGCCGGGTGTCGATCAGGGCCCGCAGCACCCGCTCCCCGCCCGGCGGTACCGTTCCCGCCGCCCTCAGCTCCGCGAGGGAGAACGCCCGCGGCCGCACCACGCGCAGCGAGAGGCAGGTCGAGCCGACCGCGACCGGTGGCAGTACGGCGTGCAGCCGGGTCCCGTCCGGCAGCCGGGCGTCCACCCAGGGCCGCGCGTCATCGAGCCGTCGCCCCGCCACCGCCGCGAGCCGCTGGGCGAGCCGCCGCACGGCCGCCGCGTCCGCGAAGGACACCCGGGCCCGCTCAAGCCCCTGGCCCCGGTCCACCCACACGTCGTCGGGCCCCGACACCAGTACGTCCGTCACCTCGGGGTCGGCGAGCAGCGCTTCCAGAGGGCCCGAACCCACCAGCTCCGCACGCAACTCGCGTACGACACCGAGCAGTTCCGCATCGCCGAGGACCAGGCCCTGATCCCGCAGCGCGCGGGCCACATGCGCCGGTGTCGGCTCGGCCCCGGACTCGGCGAGCCAGCAGCGCACCCCGTCGAGCAGGTCGGCGCTCATGACCCGGCCTCCGTCAGGGCCCGCCCCCAGAAGGCCGCGCAGAACCGGGCCAGGGCCCCGCGCGCGTTCCCACCGGGTGGGCCGTCGGCGCCCGGAAGTCCGCGCTCCACCGGCACCTCCCCCACGTACGGCAGGTCGACGAGCCGGGCCACCTCGGCGGCGTCGAGCCCGGCGGCGAAGGGCCCGCGCACCACGGCCCGCAGATCGCGCAGCACCATTCCGGCGACCGCCGCCACCCGTCGCGCGCCCGCCACCGCGCGCAGCTCGGCCGGGACCACAACAAGCCCGAGGTCCACCTGGGCCAGGGCCTCGGCAACGCCCTCGTCGACGCGGCGCGGCAGGTCCACGACCACCACGCCGCCGCGTCGGCGTGCCGCGGCGAGCACGGCCCGCACCGCTCCCGGTGGCACCGCGACGGACTCGCCGCGGTCCCAGCTCAGGACGCGCAGGTCATGCAGTTGGGGCAGTGACTCCTCGAGCGCGCTCGCGGCCAGCCGCCCCCGCGACTCCGCGAAAGCGGGCCATCTGAGCCCTTCGGCGCTCTCGCCGCCGAGCAGGACGTCGAGCCCGCCGCCCAGCGGGTCGGCGTCGACGAGCAGGGTGCGCCGCCCGGCCCTGGCCGAGGTCACGGCCAGCGCGCAAGCCAGGGTCGATGCCCCGGCTCCGCCGCGCCCGCCGAGCACGCCGACGGTCAGCGCCGGCCGTCCCACGCCCTCGGCGACGTCCGCGATGTGGTCCACGAGCCACTGCTCGGCGTCCGGCAGGCGCAGCACATGGTCGGCGCCGATCTCCATGGCGCGCTGCCACACCCAGGGGTCGTCCTGGTCACGGCCGACCAGGCACACCCCTCGTCTGTGCGCCGCGCCGCGCACTCTCCCCGCGGCGTCGTCCCCGACGAGGACGAGCGGCGCCGCCTCCCAGCCGCCCCGGCGCTCGGGCACCTGGTGGTGCACCTCGGGCCGCGCGCCCGCCGCGGCGCACAGCCGCAACAGGTCGTCGAGCAGCTCCGGGTCCTCGGTGACGATCAGCGGCCCGGCGCGTACCTCTTCGCCCGCCGACGTACGGTTCTGCGTGATCGATCCGGCCATGCCCCCACCCCTCTGACTTGTGCACGCCCGCTT
Organism: Streptomyces sp. NPDC002851; assembly: GCF_053591935.1. Lineage (NCBI taxonomy): Bacteria > Bacillati > Actinomycetota > Actinomycetes > Kitasatosporales > Streptomycetaceae > Streptomyces > Streptomyces sp. NPDC002851. The sequence continues at coordinate 112,424 of NZ_JBSFUT010000022.1, forward strand.
GGGAACGATGCGGACGATGTGAATCCGGCAAGCGCGATCGAACCCCCGGAACGAGGCCTCGACTTCGCGACTGGAATCACCATGAGCGGCGGCTGAAAATCGTGTGGATCTTGATCCAAAACTGTGGACAACTCAGCGATTGTGAATATCCCGTTCACCCATCCCGGTGAGGACCGGGCGACTTCCACAGAGCAGCCTCGCCACTACGTACAGTGACGGATCACGGGAAGCGGAGCGTCGGGGCCTCGAGGGCCCTCGAACCGCTAAATGATCAAAAAAGAAGGGCCCAAACGGGCCCGGACATGCGACGACCCCCGCCGGGGGGGAGAGCGGGGGTCGTCCCCACGGCCGACTCGGGGGGGGAGGAGTCGGACCGGGTTAGCACGGTCGCGAACGATCCGTGACTTCCATGGTGTACCCGAGAGCCTTCTCAGGCAAACCCACGCGCCCCACCTTACGCCGAATGGAGGGAGCCTATGCTCGGGCCCGTGGAAAACCACTCCTTGCCCCGCACAGCTGCCTTCTTTGACCTGGACAAGACGGTCATTGCGAAGTCGAGCACGCTCACCTTCAGCAAGTCGTTCTACCAAGGCGGTCTGATCAACCGCAGGGCGGTACTGCGTACCGCATACGCCCAGTTCGTCTTTCTCGCCGGCGGCGCCGATCACGACCAGATGGAGCGGATGCGCGCCTACCTGTCCGCGCTCTGCCGCGGCTGGAACGTGCAGCACGTCAAGGAGATCGTCGCCGAGACGCTGCACGAGCTGATCGACCCGATCATCTACGACGAGGCGGCCTCCCTCGTCGAGGAGCACCACACCGCCGGACGCGACGTCGTGATCGTCTCCACCTCGGGCGCCGAGGTCGTCGAGCCGATCGGCGAACTCCTGGGCGCGGACCGGGTGGTGGCGACCCGGATGGTCGTCGGCGACGACGGCTGCTTCACGGGTGAGGTGGAGTACTACGCGTACGGGCCGACGAAAGCGGAAGCGATCAAGGAGCTCGCCGAGTCCGAGGGCTACGACCTCGCGCGGTGCTTCGCGTACAGCGACTCGGTCACCGATCTGCCCATGCTCGAGGCGGTCGGACACCCCCACGCGGTCAACCCGGACCGGGCGTTGCGCCGCGAGGCGCTGGCCCGGGAGTGGCCGATTCTCGACTTCCACCACCCGGTGCGCCTGAAGCAGCGGGTGCCCTCGTTGCGCGTTCCGCCCCGGCCCGCCCTGGTCGCGGCCGCCGCGGTGGGAGCGGCGGCCGCCGCGGGCCTGGTCTGGTACGCGAGCAGGCGGCGGACGCCTGCCGTGTGAGGCGGTCCGGTCCGGCGGGCCGGGCCGTTCACCGGCGCCGACTGGAGCCGTATGCAAGGCCGTTACGGGCGATTCTCGAGAGTGACCGATTCACCCGTATTTGAACCTAGAAGTAAAACCTGACCCCAGGACTTCCCCTTGCCCCACTTCAGGAGTACAAAGGAGTTAACGGCCCGCGAGACCAAGGACATCCGAGAGGATCACCTTTAAACGCAACCAAGGCCCCACGGACCGATGCATGAAAACCGAGCACCCACGCGACGTCGACCCGTCGATTACGGGCCAGCTGCACCAGGCAACGGGCAAAGATCCCGACCTGATGGGCACTATTTCGAGGACGCATGGTAACTGGGTGGACGTGCCAGCGGCGGTACCAGTTCTGGTACCGCCGCAACCCTGTTCGGGGCCTTTTCCAGCCTACGGCCTGCGAAGATTGCGGAGACGGGCCTAGGCCGCCCCTCGCTGGAGCGCCTCGCAGACCGCGGTGGACTCCCGCACTCCCAGCTCAACCGCCTTGCCGCAGTGCGCGATCCAGGCCGCCATGCCCTCCGGCGTACCGGACGCGTAGTCGCTGAGCGCCGCCACATAGGCCGCGCGCCCCAGCTCGGCGTGGCCCGCCTCCGACGGACACACCGACTTCGGGTCGAGCCCGCTGCCGACGAGCACGATCCGCTCCGCCGCACGCGCGACAAGGCCGTTGTACGAGGCGAACGGGCGCAGGGCAAGCAGCTCACCGTGCACCACGGCGGCGGTCACCAGAGCCGGTGCCGAGCTGCCCTCGACGATCATCCGGGACAGCCCCTCGAGGCGCCCGGCCACCTCGTCGGCATCCGGAAGCGGAAGCTCGACCAGCGGCTCGTCGACCGGCTCGCCGCGCAGTCGCGGGCGGCCCACCGTCTCCTCCTGCACCCCGGCCGCGACCAGGTGCAGCCGGGCCAGGACCCGCAGCGGCGACTGCCGCCAGATGGAGAGCAGCTGCCCCGCCTCGGCGGTCAGGCGCAGCGCGGCGCCCACCACGCGCGCCTCACCCTCGCCGCCGAAGTCGCTGCGCCGGCGCACCTCTTCGAGTGCCCAGTCGGCACCGGAGAGCGCCGCGGAACCGCGCGCTCCGCGCAGCGCGGCCTCCGACGTGATCTCGTTGCTGCGGCGCCGCATGATCCGGTGTCCGTAGACCCGGTCCACGCTCTTGCGCACGGATTCCACGGACTCGGCCACGCCCGGCAGCGAGCCGAGGACGGCGAGCGGATCGGCTGTCGTACTCATAAGTACGACCCTACGCACCCGGGGCCCGCGCCCCACGAAGGAGTGGTCTTCTTCACTCGAGGCGACCTCAATGCGCAACCGTACGGCTACTGTTGGTGAACATGAAGATCGCTTTCGTGGGGAAGGGCGGCAGCGGCAAGACCACGCTGTCCTCGCTCTTCATCCGTCATCTCGCCGCGACCGGCGCTCCGGTGATCGCGGTCGACGCCGACATCAACCAACACCTGGGGGCCGCGCTCGGGCTCGACGAGGACGCGGCGGCCGCACTGCCCGCCATGGGAGCGCGGCTGCCGCTGATCAAGGACTATCTGCGCGGCAGCAATCCGCGGATCGCCTCCGCCGAGACCATGATCAAGACGACTCCGCCGGGCAGCGGCTCACGGCTGCTGCGGGTGCGCGAGGACAACCCGGTGTACGACGCGTGCGCGCGGCCGGTGGAACTCGACGGCGGCCCCGTCCGTTTGCTGGTCACAGGGCCCTTCACGGAGTCCGACCTCGGAGTCGCCTGCTACCACTCCAAGGTCGGCGCGGTGGAGCTCTGCCTGAACCATCTCGTGGACGGCCGCGGCGAGTTCGTGGTCGTCGACATGACCGCCGGGTCCGACTCCTTCGCGTCGGGCATGTTCACCCGCTTCGACATGACCTTCCTGGTCGCCGAGCCCACCCGCAAGGGCGTCTCCGTCTACCGCCAGTACAAGGAGTACGCCCGGGACTTCGGCGTCGCCCTGAAGGTCGTCGGGAACAAGGTGCAGGGACAGGACGACATCGACTTCCTGCGCGCCGAGGTGGGCGAGGACCTGCTGGTCGCGGTGGGGCAGTCGGACTGGGTACGGGCCATGGAGAAGGGCCGTCCGCAGCGGTTCGAGCTCCTGGAGGACGCCAACCGCGAGGCCCTGCGGACGCTGTTGACCACCGCCGACGCCGCGTACGAGCGGCGCGACTGGGAGCGGTACACGCGCCAGATGGTCCACTTCCACTTGCGAAACGCGGCCAGTTGGGGAAACGCGAAGACGGGCGCTGACCTGGCGGACCAGGTCGACCCCGCCTTCGTTCTGCGGGAGCCCGCTGACTCCGCAGCGGTCAGTGCGTCTTGCGCCCCTCAGCCGGCTTGACGGTCGAGGCTCCCGGTACACCCTTGGGGGCCGGGGCGGCCTTGCCGGACAGGTAGGCCGCCCAGCCCTCCTTCGGGGCCTTGCCCACGGGGAGCTTGCGCAGCTTCTCGAGCACCCGCGGATCCTGGGCGTCCAGCCAGTCGACGAGTTGGCGGAAGGAGACGCAGCGGACCTCGCGCTTGGTGCAGACGCGCTCGATGGTCTCCTCGACGGCGCGCATATAGGCGCCGCCGTTCCAGGACTCGAAGTGGTTGCCGATGATCAGCGGGGCGCGGTTGCCGTTGTAGGCGCGGTCGAACCCCGCGAGCAGGCCGTCGCGCATCTGGTCGCCCCAGTACTCGTGCCGGTCGGGGTCGCCCTGTTTGCTGTTGCCGGACTGGTTGACCATGAAGTTGTAGTCCATGGTCAGGGTCTCGAAGGGCCGCCCCGGCACCGGAACCAGCTGCATCGACAGATCCCAGAGGTCCTCCTTCTTCTCGGGCCAGACCTGTTTGTTGACGCCGCTGGTGTCATAGCGGAAGCCGAGTTCGCGGGCCGCGCGCGTGAAGTTCTTCTGGCCCTCCAGGCACGGGGTGCGGGCGCCGATGAGCTCCTTGTCGTAGTCGAAGGGGAGCGGCGCGGCGCTCTTCGTGCCCACGTTGGTCTTCCAACTCTTCACGAACCGCTTGGCCTGGGCGATCTCGCTCTTCCACTCCTCGACCGACCACTCACCGACGCCGCCGTCCTCGCCGCAGAAGTGACCGTTGAAGTGCGTGCCGATCTCGTTGCCCTCGAGCCAGGCGGCGCGCAGCTGCTCGACGGTGTCCTCGATGCCCTGGACGTCATTGAAGCCGATGTCGGAACGGCCGACCGAGTGCTGCGGCGGGCGGTACTGGTGCTTCTTGTCCTCCGGCAGCATGTACACGCCGCTGAGGAAGTACGTCATCGTGGCGTTGTTGGCCTTGGCCACCTCGCGGAAGTGCGAGAAGAGCTTCTGGCTGTCCTCACCGGCGCCGTCCCAGGAGAACACCACGAACTGCGGCGGCTTCTGACCTGGTTTCAGCTTGTCGGGCTTCATCAGGTTCGGCTGCCTCCCGGTGTACGAGGTCGAGCCGTCGCCGATGAGTCGCACCGCGCTCTTGGGGGCGGGCGCGGGCTGGGCCTTCTGCGGTCCGTGGGCGCCCTTCTTGGAGCCGGACTCACCGCTTCCGCAGCCGGCCAGTGCTACGGCACAGACGGTGGCGCCCGTCGCAAGCCTCATCGTGGCGACCTTCATCCGCCCACCTCTTCCTTCGGTCCGGGGCCTCTTCGGCGTGGGTGCATGAATGGCGAAAGACCCAGAAAAAACGGGTGAAAATGCAACAATTTCGCCAGCGCCACAAGCTCACACGCCCGAGCCAAGGAATAGGCGCGACAAGCCGGACAAAATGATTAATCACCCCTGAGGGTGAATAGATGGCCTATTTGCCCGGATATTCCTGCACAACTCTTTACTCTGCATTACGGTTTGTTTACCGAGAGTTGGCATCCCGCCGTTTGTACGCCGTGACCCACGGCCGCATGCCCACCCCCGCCCGACGCGGGGAATCCAAGCGACCGCGTAGCCCCGGAGGAGACGGGAAACATGTCTGCCTGCGTCCCCACTCGCACCGACGACTCTTCGCAACCACCCCACCGACCATCGGACGACGGCCGCCCGCACAGCCCTCCGGGCTCCCCGCGCAGGCGGTTCAGGATCGCGGGCGCCGATGTGTCCGCCTCGATCGCCGTCTTTCTGATCGCGCTGCCCCTGTCCCTCGGTATCGCGCTCGCCACCGGTGCCCCACTTCAGGCCGGGCTCGTCGCCGCCGCCGTCGGCGGGCTCGTGGCCGGTCGGCTCGGCGGGGCGCCGCTCCAGGTCAGCGGGCCCGCGGCCGGGCTCACCGTGGTCACCGCCGATCTCATCCAGCGGTACGGCTGGCGGACCACCTGCGCCATCACCGTGATCGCCGGACTTGCCCAACTGGCCCTGGGATTCGTGCGGGTGGCGCGCTCCGCGCTCGCCGTCAGCCCGGCGATCGTGCACGGCATGCTGGCCGGTATCGGCATCACCATCGCCGTGGCGCAGCTGCACATCGTGCTCGGCGGCAACCCGCACAGCTCGGTCATCGACAACGTACGGGAGCTGCCCGCGCAGCTCGCCGATCCGCATCCGACGGCCCTGTACGTCAGCGCGCTCACCATCGCGCTGCTGCTCTGGCCAAGGCTGCCCGGCCGGGCGGGCCGGATCACCCGCCACGTACCCGCCGCCCTGGTCGCCGTCGCCGTACCCACCGCCGCCACGACCCTGCTCGGACTGAGCCTGCCCAAGGTCGAGCTGCCGTCCTGGAAGAGCCACGCCCTGGCCGGACTCCCGGAAGGGCCGGCGCTCGGCCTGGCCGCCGCGGTGCTCACCACCACCCTGGTGTGCAGCGTGCAGTCACTGCTCGGCGCCGTCGCCATCGACAAGCTGACGGCCGGTCGGTCCGGGTCCGGCGCCCCGCCCCAGCGCGCCAACCTCGACCGTGAACTGCTCGGTCAGGGCGCCGCCAACATCGCTTCCGGAGCGCTCGGAGGCCTCCCGGTCGCCGGGGTCGCGGTGCGCAGCGTGGCCAATGTGAAGGCCGGGGCCAGGACCGCCAACTCCACGATGCTGCACGGCGTCTGGGTGCTCCTGGCCGCCTTCGCCCTGGTCCCGGCCCTGGAGCTGATCCCACTCGCCTCGCTCGCCGCGCTCGTGATGGCCGTCGGCATCCGGATGGTCAGCTTCAACCACATCCGCACCGTCACCCGGCACCGCGAAGTCCTCGTCTACCTGGTGACCACCGGAGGCGTCGTGCTCGTCGGCGTCCTGGAGGGCGTGATCATCGGCATCGCCGCGGCCGTCGCCGTAGCCCTGCACCGCCTGGCCCGCACCCGGATCACCCATGAGGAACACGACGGGGTCCATTACGTTCGTGTGCGTGGGCAGTTGACGTTCCTCGCCGTCCCCCGGCTCGCCCGAGCGCTGCACCTCGTACCGCACGAGGCCAAGGCCGTTGTCGAGCTGGACGGGTCGTTCATGGACCACGCGGCATTCGAGACCTTGCAGGACTGGGAACGCGCGCATCTCGCGCACGGCGGCAGCGTCGAGCTGACCGGCCGGTCCGGCGGGCGGATCGCCGAGCCCGCCTCGGCCGCGCACACCTGCTGTCGGCCCTGGACCCCGTGGCGCAACCACCACTGCGACGACCGGCCGTCGGACGTCGCACCCCGTAGGGGGCACCAACTGGCCACTGGCATCAGCGCGTTCCAGCGCGATACGGCGCCGCTGGTACGCACCGAGCTGGCGCGGCTCGCCCGCGAGGGACAGAAGCCCTCCCAGCTCTTCCTCACCTGCGCCGACTCCCGCCTGGTCACCTCGATGATCACGTCCAGCGGCCCCGGGGACCTGTTCGTGGTGCGCAATGTGGGCAACCTCGTGCCCCTGCCCGGCGCGGAGAGCGGGGACGACTCGGTGGCCGCGGCGATCGAGTACGCCGTCGACGTCCTGGAAGTCGAATCGATCACGGTGTGCGGGCACTCCGGGTGCGGGGCCATGCAGGCGCTGCTCAACTCACCGCCGTCCGGGGCGCAGACGCCGCTGCGGCGCTGGCTGCGGCACGGCGCGCCGAGCCTGGACCGGATGCGGGAGGAGGGGCAGGCCTGGGCACGGATCGCCGGGCGGGTTCCGGCCGACACCATCGAGCAGCTGTGCCTGACCAATGTGGTGCAGCAGTTGGAGCATCTGCGGGCCCATGAATCGGTGGTCCGGCGGCTACGCGAGGGTCGGCTACAGCTCCAGGGCATGTACTTCCACGTGGGCGAGGCACAGGCGTATCTGCTCACCCACACCGACCGGCTCTTCGACCGCGTGACACCCCACGCCCCGGAGAAGCCCGGAATCTTGGGCGTGCCCAGCACTCCGGAGGCGCCCAACACTCCAGGGGCGGCAAGGACTTCGGGCGGGCCCCATGGCCTGGAGAAGTCGGACGACTGAATTCCGTACGCCTCACATACGCCTCACCGTACGACTCCCGTACGACTCACGTATGACCCGCATGCGTCTCCCGTATGTGTCCCGGTGTGGCCGCTGGCGTGCGTTCCCGACCCAGTGGCCACACAGGTCTAAACCAATTCTCGGCAGACCCTTGTCATCGCGGAACGCGTCTGATGAGCTGTGGCCTGGGACACAACGGACACCCTGAGAAAGGGAGATGTAGTGAACAACGAAAGCCTGGCCAACCTCCTGAAGGAGGAGCGTCGCTTCGCGCCGCCTGCCGACCTGGCCGCGCATGCCAACGTAACGGCGGAGGCGTACGAACAGGCCAAGGCTGACCGGCTCGGTTTCTGGGCCGAGCAGGCCAAGCGCCTGACCTGGGAGACCGAGCCGACCGAGACCCTGGACTGGTCGAACCCGCCGTTCGCCAAGTGGTTCGCCGACGGGCGGCTCAATGTCGCGTACAACTGCGTGGACCGTCATGTCGAGGCCGGGAACGGCGACCGGGTCGCGATCCACTTCGAGGGCGAGCCGGGTGACAGCCGGGCGATCACCTACGCCGAGCTCAAGGACGAGGTGTCCCGGGCCGCCAACGCCCTGACGGAGCTGGGCGTTCAGAAGGGCGACCGGGTCGCCGTCTACATGCCGATGATCCCCGAGACCGCCATCGCGATGCTCGCCTGCGCCCGCATCGGCGCCGCACACTCCGTCGTCTTCGGCGGCTTCTCCGCGGACGCGCTCGCGACCCGTATCCAGGACGCCGACGCCAAGGTGGTCATCACCTCCGACGGCGGCTACCGGCGCGGCAAGCCGGCCGCGCTCAAGCCCGCCGTGGACGACGCCATCGATCGTGTGGACAACGTCGAGCACGTCCTCGTCGTACGCCGCACCGGCCAGGAAGTCGCCTGGACCGAGGGCCGTGACGTGTGGTGGCACGAGGCGGTGGCGCGGCAGAGCGCCGAGCACACCCCGGAGGCGTTCGAGGCCGAGCACCCGCTGTTCATCCTCTACACCTCGGGCACCACGGGGAAGCCGAAGGGCATCCTGCACACCTCCGGCGGCTACCTCACCCAGGCGGCGTACACCCACCACGCCGTCTTCGACCTCAAGCCGGAGACCGACGTCTACTGGTGCACCGCCGACGTCGGCTGGGTGACCGGCCACTCGTACATCGTGTACGGGCCGCTGGCCAACGGCGCGACGCAGGTGATGTACGAGGGCACCCCGGACACCCCGCACCAGGGGCGGTTCTGGGAGATCGTGCAGAAGTACAAGGTCAGCATCCTGTACACGGCGCCCACGGCCATCCGTACGTTCATGAAGTGGGGCGACGACATCCCCGCGAAGTTCGATCTGTCCTCGCTGCGGGTGCTCGGGTCGGTCGGCGAGCCGATCAACCCCGAGGCGTGGATGTGGTATCGCAAGCACATCGGCGGCGACACCTGCCCGATCGTGGACACCTGGTGGCAGACCGAGACCGGGGCGATGATGATCTCCCCGCTGCCCGGCGTCACCGAGACCAAGCCCGGCTCCGCGCAGCGCCCGCTGCCCGGCATCGCCGCGACCGTCGTGGACGACGAGGCGCGCGAGGTGCCCAACGGCGGCGGTGGCTATCTCGTGCTCACCGAGCCGTGGCCGTCCATGCTCCGCACCATCTGGGGCGACGACCAGCGGTTCCTCGACACGTACTGGTCGCGCTTCGAGGGCAAGTACTTCGCGGGTGACGGCGCCAAGAAGGACGAGGACGGCGACATCTGGCTGCTCGGCCGGGTGGACGACGTGATGCTCGTGTCCGGGCACAACATCTCGACCACCGAGGTCGAGTCGGCGCTCGTGTCGCACGAGGCGGTCGCCGAGGCCGCCGTGGTCGGCGCCGCCGACGAGACCACCGGGCAGGCGATCGTCGCCTTCGTGATTCTGCGTGGCAGCGCCGCGCAGTCCGCGGACGACCGGGCGCTCATCGACGAGCTGCGCAACCACGTCAGCGCCACGCTCGGCCCGATCGCCAAGCCCAAGCGGATCCTGCCGGTCGCCGAGCTGCCCAAGACCCGCTCCGGAAAGATCATGCGGCGGCTGCTCCGCGATGTGGCCGAGAACCGCGAGCTGGGCGATGTCACCACGCTGACCGACTCGTCCGTGATGGACCTGATCCAGTCGAAGCTGCCGACCGCCGCTTCCGACGACTGATCCGTAAGTCTGGTCCATACGTCCGGTCCATACGTCCGGTCCATACGTCTCCGTCCATACGTCTGATCCGTACGTCCCCCAAAGGGCACCCGGCCCCGCGCCGGGTGCCCTTTTTGCGCGTAAGGTGAAGATCCTTCGGTGCGCCTGACGCGGGCCCGGTAGAGTGGGTCGCCGCGTCAATAACTCGTCAAGGAAAGTTTTCGCCAAGAAAAAGTCCAAGATCACAGGTGCGCCGGGAAGTCTGGTCGGCAACGGCATCAAACGACCCGATTCATTGATGTCTGTGTACAAATTTGCCGAACACGACCGGGAGGTCTCCGCCTGTGACCGCGCCTGCCCCGAGCAACCGACCCAAGGCCTTCGGACGGCTCTCGCTGCCCGAGCGGAACTTCATCGCCGACACCCTGCGCGCCGAGACCGTCGGCGGCGTACTGCTCCTGTTCGCCGCCGTGGCCGCGCTGATCTGGGCGAACACCCCGCTGGGCGACAGCTACGAGACCGTCCGCGAGTTCCACATAGGCCCGGGAGTCCTCGGTCTCAACCTGACCCTGCAGCACTGGGCGGCCGACGGGCTCCTCGCGATCTTCTTCTTCGTCGCCGGGATCGAGCTCAAGCGCGAGCTGGTCGCCGGCGATCTGCGTGACCCCAAGGCGGCGCTGCTGCCGGTGGTCGCCGCCATCTCCGGCATGGTCGTCCCGGCCCTCGTCTACGTCCTGGTCAATGTGGCGGGCGGGGGCGCGATGGACGGCTGGGCGGTGCCGACCGCCACGGACATCGCCTTCGCGCTCGCCGTGCTCGCGGTCCTCGGCACCTCGCTGCCCTCGGCGCTGCGGGCCTTTCTGCTGACCCTCGCGGTCGTCGACGACCTCTTCGCGATCCTGATCATCGCGATCTTCTTCAGCGGCAGCCTCAACTTCGCGGCGCTCGGCGGCGCGGTGGCCGGCCTCGCCGTGTTCTGGCTGCTGCTGCACAAGGGCGTCCGCGGCTGGTACGTCTATGTGCCGCTCGCCCTGGTCATCTGGGGCCTGATGTACAACAGCGGCGTGCACGCCACCATCGCGGGCGTCGCCATGGGCCTGATGCTCCGCTGCACCCGCAGGGACGGCGAGGAGCACTCGCCCGGTGAGCACATCGAGCACCTGGTCCGGCCGATCTCGGCGGGCCTCGCGGTGCCGCTGTTCGCACTCTTCTCGGCCGGAGTCCTGATCTCCGGTAACGCGCTGAGCGACGTCTTCACCAAGCCCGAGACGCTCGGTGTCGTACTCGGCCTGGTCGTCGGCAAGACCGTCGGCATCTTCGGCGGCACCTGGATCACGGCCCGCTTCACCAAGGCGGAGCTGAGCGACAATCTCGACTGGCCGGACATCTTCGCGGTCGCCGCGCTCGCCGGGATCGGCTTCACGGTCTCGCTGCTCATCGGCGAACTCGCCTTCCTCGGCGACGAGGTGCTGACCGACGAGGTCAAGGCGGCCGTCCTGATGGGCTCGCTGATCGCGGCCGTGCTCTCCGGCGTACTCCTCAAGCTGCGCAACGCCAAGTACCGCAGGCTGTGCGACGAGGAGGAGCGGGACGACGACCACGACGGCATCCCGGACATCTACGAGGAGCACAACCCCGCGTACCACCTCCGGATGGCCGAGATCTACGAGAAGAAGGCCGCCGAGCACCGGCAGCTCGCCGAACTGACCACCGGGGGAAGCGGCCAGAGCTCCGGTCCGGCATGATCTGAGGGGCACGCACCGTCCGCAGCGGCCGTCAGAAACGGCAGCCCGTCGAGATCGCGTGATCCCGAGATCACGCAATCCCGCCGTCCCGCCGTCCCGACGTCCACAGAAGAGAAGAGGGAGACCGCGATGAGCGCAGCCGATGGCGCCGACCGCAGCCTCGGTCAGTTGGTCGCCACGGCGACCAGCGAGATGTCCGCCCTTGTGCACGACGAGATCGCGCTGGCCAAGGCCCAGCTGCGGCAGGACGTGAAGCGAGCCGGGATCGGCAGCGCCGCATTCATCGCGGCCGTGACGATCCTCATCTTCTCGCTGCCCATGCTGAGTTTCGCGCTCGCATACGGCATTCACGCCTGGTCGGGCGGCTGGCATCTGTCGGTGTGCTTCCTGCTCTCCTTCGCGGCGAGCGTGTTCCTCGCGGTGCTGCTCGCGCTGATCGGCCTGGCCTTCGCGAAGAAGGCCAAGAAGGGCAAGGGCCCGCAGAAGGCCGTCGCGTCGGCCAAGGAGACGGCCGCCGTGCTGGGGAACGTCAAGCCGCACCCGCGCGCCGTGACCGCTTCCGACAAGGCCGAACTGGCCGACCGGGTGACCGAGGCGACCGCTGTGGCACGCTCGTCCTCATGACGGACCCCGCCACAGCCCCGACGCCCCCGACGCAGCCCCCGAATTCCTCGGGGGCGCCCACGTCGCTCGTACGCCCCGAACTGCCCGGCGGGAAAGAGGTATCGCACCGGGACGTGGCCGCCAACGGCGCCCGCTTCCACATCGCCGAGATGGGCGACGGTCCGCTGGTGCTGCTCCTGCACGGATTCCCGCAGTTCTGGTGGACCTGGCGGCATCAGCTGCCCGTGCTCGCCGAGGCCGGGTTCCGGGCGGTGGCGATGGACCTGCGCGGCGTGGGCGGCAGCGACCGTACGCCGCGCGGTTACGACCCGGCGAACCTCGCGCTCGACATCACGGGCGTGATCCGGTCGTTGGGCGAGCCGGACGCCGCGCTCGTCGGGCACGACCTGGGCGGGTATCTGGCCTGGACGGCGGCCGTGATGCGGCCCAAGCTGGTGCGCCGCCTCGCCGTCGCCTCGATGCCGCACCCGCGGCGCTGGCGCTCGGCGATGCTCTCCGACGTCAAGCAGACCGCGGCCGGGTCCTATGTGTGGGGGTTCCAGCGGCCGTGGCTGCCGGAGCGTCAGCTCGTCGCGGACGACGGGGCCCTGGTGGGGCGGCTGGTGCGGGACTGGTCGGGGCCGCGGCTTCCGGACGACGACGCGGTGACGGTGTATCAGCGCGCGATGTGCATTCCGTCGACGGCGCACTGCTCCGTGGAGCCGTACCGCTGGATGGTGCGCTCGATGCTGCGCCCGGACGGCATCCAGTTCAACCGGCGGATGAAGCGGCCGGTGCGGGTGCCGACGCTGCATCTGCACGGCTCCCTCGACCCGGTGATGCGCACGCGGAGCGCCGCGGGCTCCGGCGAGTACGTCGAGGCCCCGTACCGCTGGCGCCTCTTCGACGGCCTCGGACACTTCCCGCATGAGGAGGACCCGGTGGCGTTCAGCACGGAGCTGGTGAACTGGCTGAAGGACCCGGAACCGGACCGGTGAGCGGACCGGTCAGCGGACCGGTGAGCGGCCTCTTGGGGAACGGCGGGGAACGACTGTCCTACGAACGCCAATTGCCCGGCGCATAGGCCGATTGAGGGCAGTGGCGGCGGTTATCGACCATGGGGCACGGGCACACGTCGGTGTATGGGCTGGACGCACGACTACAGTGACACAGCACGCAATCGCCGCTCGACCCCCGCGCTGAACTCGGCGCAGCGGGGCGGGGCCTGTGAACAGGACCCGGAGCACCCGCCGCAGGCGATCGGCATTCCTCGCATTCTCCGCCGCAGGGCCCGCTGGGTCTCGGCGCGGCTGCGGCACGGCAGCCGGGCCTGATTCCCGTACGACCCCGGCAATTCGCATTTACCGTACGCATCCGGGCACCCGGGCACCCGGGCGTCCGTACGCGCCCGGGAGTGCGTACGCCCCGGGCGCGCGGGATTGCGCTACAGCGCGCAGCCCTGGGTGTCGACCCGCTGGTCGACGGTGCGGCCGAGGCGGATGTCGTCGCGTACCTCGTCGACGGTGAGTGCGTAGCCGGTCTGTGGGTCGTCGAGCGACTTGGCGAAGACCACGCCGGACACCTTGCCGTCCGGGGTGAGCAGCGGGCCGCCGGAGTTGCCCTGCCGCACGGTCGCGTAGAGCGAGTAGACGTCGCGGCGCACGGTGTCGCGGTGGTAGATGTCCGGGCCGTTGGCGTTGATGCGGCCGCGGACGCGGGCCGCGCGGACGTCGTACGCACCGTTCTCCGGGAAGCCCGCGACGATCGCGCCGTCACCGCTGGTCGCGTCCCGCTCGGTGAACTCGAGCGGGCGGGCGTTGAGGTTCGGTACGTCGAGTACGGCGATGTCGCGCGCCCAGTCGTAGAGCACCACGCGGGCGTCGTACCGCGTGCCCTCCCCTCCTATCTGGACGGTGGGCTCGTCGACGCCGCCGACGACGTGGGCGTTGGTCATCACGCGGCCGTCCGCGAAGACGAAGCCGGTGCCTTCGAGGACCTTGTTGCAGCTGGTGGCCGTGCCCATGACCTTGACGATGGACTGCTTGGCGCGGGTGGCGACCGGGCTGTTCTGCAGCCGCGGGTCGGGGGCCTGGACCTCGGTGATGGGCTCGTTCGAGAACGGGCTGAAGACCTGCGGGAAGCCGTTCTGCGCGAGCACCGAGGAGAAGTCCGCGAACCAGGTGTCGGCTTGGTCGGGCAATGCCTGCGACACGCCTTGGAGGACCTTGGAGTTACGGACCTCCTTGCCGACCGTGGGCAGCGTGGTGCCCGCGAGCGCGGAACCGATCAGCCAGGCGACCAGGAGCATCGCGAGGACGTTCACCAGGGCGCCGCCGGTGGCGTCCAGGGCGCGGGCCGGGGACCAAGTGATGTAGCGGCGGAGCTTGTTGCCCAGGTGGGTGGTGAAGGCCTGGCCGACGGAGGCGCAGACGATGACCACGACGACCGCGAGGATCGCGGCGGTGGTGCTCACCTCCTGGTCGTCGGTGAGCGCGCCCCAGATGACCGGGAGCGTATAGACCGCGACGAGGCCGCCGCCGATGAAGCCGATCACCGACAGGATGCCGACGACGAAGCCCTGGCGGTAGCCCACGATGGCGAACCAGACGGCGGCGAGGAGCAAAAGAATGTCCAGCACGTTCACCGAATCAGACCTCGCCTCGCATCGTCTCCGTCAGCTCCCGCCGTGTCGTAAGGACCTTGCCTGGTGCGTCGGCTCTCGCGTTGCACGTCAGCTCTCGCCGTGCGCGCGTCAGCTCCCGCCTCGCATGAGTGCACAGCCTGTCATGCGCGCCAGTCGAGGGGGACCTCCTTCGTCCGGTCCCAGGGTCTCTCCCAGCCCGCGAAGTGCAGGATCCGGTCGATGACTCCGGCCGTAAAACCCCAGACCAGAGCGGATCCGACGAGGAAGGCGGGGCCCTTCTCGATGCGCGGGTGCACCAGCGTGACCCGATTCTCCGGATCCGTGAGATGTGCCACGGGAACCGTGAAGACCCGGGCCGTCTCGCCCGGATCGACCACGCCCACCGGGCTGGGCTCGCGCCACCAGGCGAGCACCGGCGTGACGACGAAGCCGCTCACCGGGATGTAGAGCTTCGGCAGCACGCTGAAGATCTGCACACCGGCCGGGTCGAGCCCGGTCTCCTCCTCGGCCTCGCGCAGGGCGGCGCGCAGCGGTCCCGTGGTGTACGGGTCGCCGTCCTCGGGGTCGAGGGCGCCGCCCGGGAAGGACGGCTGACCGGCGTGCTTGCGCAGGGCGCTGGAGCGCTCCATGAGCAGCAGCTCGGGGCCCTGCTCGCCGGTGCCGAAGAGGACGAGTACGGCGGACTGGCGGCCCTCGCCGGTCTCCGGTGGCAGGAAACGGCTGAGCTGGCGTGGCTCGACGGTCTCGGCGGCGCGGGCGACGGGGGTCAGCCAGGCGGGCAGCCCTTCGGCCGTCACGGCTGTGCCCGCCGTCGGATCGCTTGCGTTGGTCATTCGAGTCATACGCTCCCCTGTCCGTTACCGCGCAACGTCCTCAGGCGCCCTGATCGTTCCGGGCGCCGCGCGCCGCGGCAAGCCCGGCGTCCGGGGCAGCGCGGCGGAAGCGGTGCGGCGTACGGCGTACGGGCGGGGCGCGCGGAGTGCGTCACGCGGCGCCCAGCGGGGGCGCGGGCGGGCCGGGGAAGTCCGCCGGGGGCTTGAGCCGCTGCCCCGGCAGCCCGGCCATCTCGTACTTGAGGAGCTTCTTCGCCTTCTCGGGGTCGGTCTCCCCCTCGCCGTACGACGGGCAGAGCGGGGCGATCGGGCAGGCGCCGCAGGCCGGTTTGCGGGCGTGGCAGATGCGGCGGCCGTGGAAGATGATCCGGTGCGACAGCATCGTCCAGTCCTTCTTGGGGAAGATGTCGCAGACCAGGGCCTCGATCTTCTCCGGGTCCTGGGAGTCGGTCCACTTCCAGCGGCGCACCAGCCGCATGAAGTGGGTGTCGACCGTGATGCCGGGGACGCCGAAGGCGTTGCCGAGGACGACGTTCGCCGTCTTGCGGCCCACGCCGGGGAGCTTGACCAGGTCCTCTATGCGGCCGGGGACCTCGCCGCCGTGCCGGTCCCGCAGGGCGGCCGCGATACCCATGATCGACTTCGTCTTGGCCCGGAAGAACCCCGTCGGCCGGATCAGCTCCTCGACCTCCTCGGGGTTGGCCGCGGCCAGGTCCTCCGGGGTCGGGTAGGTGGCGAAGAGGCGCGGGGTGGTCTGGTTCACGCGCAGGTCGGTGGTCTGGGCGGAGAGCACCGTGGCGAGCAGGAGCTGGAAGGGGTTCTCGAAGTCGAGCTCGGGGTGGGCGTAGGGGTACACCTCGGCGAGCTCACGGTTGATGCGCCGAGCCCGGCGGACCAGGGAGAGACGGGACTCGGGCTGGGTGATCTTTACGGCAGGGGTGGGCTTGGGCTCCTCGGCGGGGGGCTTCTTGGCGGAGGCTGCTTTGGTCGAGGCCGCCTTCTTGGTCGAGGCCGTCTTCTTGGCCGGGGCTGCCTTCTGGGGCTCGGGCACCTTGGCCTTGGCTGCCTTCTTGGCCGTCGCCTTCTTTGTGGCGGCCGTCGTCCGCTTTGCCGAGGCCGTCGCCTTTTTCGTTGCGGCTGTTGTCCGCTTTGCCGTGGCCGCCGTCGCCTTCTTTGTGGCGGCTGTCGCCTTCCTGGCCGCGGCGGGCTTCCGGGACGGCTGTGCCGTCTCCGTCTCCGTTTTCGGCTCCGTCTCCGGCTCCGCTTCCGCTTTCGTCTTTCCGGCCCTATTGGTCACTCTTGCCACCCGACCCTCGACCTTCGCCACTCCAACCGCCCCACTGCCCATTCACTGTCCGTTTTGTGAAGTTTCACGTGCCTTGTCGAACGCGTTCGCCCACAGCGGAATCACGATGCTCCGGTCACGTCCCCAGCCCCCATGGCCCGTGCTCTCACCGGCATGTTGGACACCCGGCCAGACTAAAGGGAGCCACTGACATCCGCCCCGGAGCCGGTGGAACAGCCCCCGATTGGGCCCCCTGTTGCACAGCACGCCGCGGCAGTACGGCAAACTTGTGACTGATCACACTGTTTGGACCGTCCGGCATCATGGGGACCACGGTCCCTTGAGCAGGTCGACATAGGAGAGAACTCGTGGACGACGTTCTGCGGCGCGCCCCGCTCTTCGCGGCGCTCGATGACGAGCAGGCGGCGGAGCTCCGCGCCTCCATGAGTGAGGTGACCCTCGCACGCAGCGAAGCGCTGTTCCACGAGGGCGACCCCGGAGACCGCCTGTACGTGGTCACCGAGGGCAAGGTGAAGCTGCACCGCACATCCCCCGACGGCCGCGAGAACATGCTCGCCGTCCTGGGCCCCGGCGAGCTGATCGGCGAGCTGTCGCTCTTCGACCCGGGCCCGCGTACCGCCACGGCCAGCGCGCTGACCGAGGTGAAGCTCCTCGGTCTGGGCCACGGCGACCTCCAGCCCTGGCTGAACGCCCGCCCGGAGGTGGCCTCCGCGCTGCTGCGCGCCGTCGCCCGGCGCCTGCGCAAGACCAACGACCAGATGTCCGACCTGGTCTTCTCGGACGTCCCGGGCCGCGTGGCCCGTGCGCTCCTCGACCTGTCGCGCCGCTTCGGCGTGCAGTCCGAGGAAGGCATCCACGTGGTGCACGACCTCACCCAGGAGGAGCTGGCCCAGCTGGTCGGCGCGTCCCGCGAGACGGTCAACAAGGCGCTCGCGGACTTCGCGGGCCGCGGCTGGCTGCGCCTCGAGGCGCGCGCCGTGATCCTGCTCGACGTAGAGCGGCTGGCGAAGCGCTCGCGCTGACCTGTCGCTGTCGAAGCGGTGGAACACGCACTACAGAAGTACGGACGGACAGCTCCGGTACGCCGATGGGTCCGGGTCTCGCGTGAGGCCCGGACCCATCGGCGTACTCCCTGCCCCAAAGGGACCGTCAGATGAGGCCGTGCTCCCGCAGGTACTCCAGCTGGGCCCGGACCGAGAGCTCTGCGGCGGGCCACAGGGAGCGGTCCACGTCGGCGTAGACGTGCGCGACGACGTCGGCGGCCGTGCGGAAGCCGTCCTCGACGGCCGTCTCGACCTGGGCCAGGCGGTTGGCCCGGTGGGCGAGGTAGTACTCGACGGCGCCCTGGGCGTCGTCCAGTACGGGGCCGTGGCCCGGCAGAACCGTGCGCACCCCCTCGTCCGTGGTCAGCGAGCGGAGCCGGCGCAGCGAGTCGAGGTAGTCGCCGAGCCGGCCGTCGGGGTGGGCGACGACCGTCGTACCGCGCCCCAGAATCGTGTCGCCGGTCAACACCGCCCGGTCCGCGGGCAGGTGGAAGCAGAGCGAGTCCTCGGTGTGCCCGGGGGTCGGCACAACGCGCAGCTCGACGCCGCCGACCTCGATCACGTCGCCCGCGGCCAGGCCCTCGTCGCCGAGGCGCAGCGCGGGGTCGAGCGCCCGCACGTTCGTACCGGTCAGCTCGGCGAAGCGGGCGGCGCCCTCCGCGTGGTCCGGGTGCCCGTGGGTGAGCAGGGTCAGCGCGACCCGCCTGCCGGACGCCTCGACGGTGGCGATGACCCGGCGCAGGTGGCCCTCGTCGAGCGGGCCCGGGTCGATGACGACCGCGAGCTCGGAGCCGGGCTCGGCGACGATCCAGGTGTTGGTGCCGTCCAGGGTCATCGCGGAGGCGTTCGGCGCGAGGACGTGGGACGCGCGGGTGGTGGCGGGGCCGGAGAGCACGCCGCCGCGCGGCTGTCCGGGCAGGGATGCGGCGTCGGTCATGCGGAGCTTCCCTCGGCGGTGTTCGGGCCTTCAGGGCCGGTGGGAGTGGTGGGAGTGGTGGGGATGTGCTTGGTGAACTCGTCGTGGCCCGGCCAGGTCAGGAGCAGTTCGCCGTTCTCCAGGCGGGCCTTGGCCAGTACGGGGGTCAGGTCGCGGTCGGCCGCGGCGGCGAGGGCGTCGGCGGCGGTGGCGTACGGGGCGAGCTGACGCAGGGTCGCGATGGTGGGCGGCATCATCACGAACTCGCCCTTGTCGTACCCGGAGATGGCCTCCTGCGGCCGGAGCCAGGTGGTCCGGTCGGCCTCCGTGGAGACGTTACGGGTGCGCTGGCCGTACGGGAGCACGGCCACGAAGAACCAGGTGTCGTACCGCTTCGGCTCGAACTCCGGGGTGATCCAGCGGGCCCAGGCGGCGAGCAGGTCGCTGCGCAGGACCAGGCCGCGGCGGTCAAGGAACTCCGCGAAGGACAGCTCGCGGTCGACCAAGGCGTGGCGGTCGGCCTCCCAGTCGGGGCCGGTCGGGTCGGTGACGAGCGCGTCCGGGGTCGGGCCCGCCAGCAGCACACCGGCTTCTTCGTACGTCTCACGGACCGCGGCGCACACGATGGCCTGGGCCTCGGCGGGGTCGTCGACGCCGAGGCGCTCGGCCCAGACGCGGCGGCCCGGGCCCGCCCAGCCGATGACGCGGTCGTCGTCGCGGGGGTCCACGCCGCCGCCCGGATAGGCGTACGCGCCCGCGGCGAAGGGCATGGAGGTGCGGCGGCGCAGCAGGTGGACGGCGGGGCCGGTGTCGGTGTCCCGCAGGAGCATGACGGTGGCCGCGCGCCGGGGCGTGACGGGGGTGAGGGTGCCGGCCGCGAGGGCGCGGATGCGGTCGGGCCACTCCGGGGGGTACCACTGCCCAAGTGCCATGGGCGGAGGCTATCTGGTGCGGGTCTTATGTTCGAGAGCCAACTATCCCTCGGGCCGGGTGGGTCGGAGCGGGGGCGGGAAACTGGGGGCCCGCAGCCCCCAGACCCCCGCTCGGGCCGAAATGCGCGGGTCCTACGCCTCCGTCAGCTCCACCTGGATCTCGACCTCCACCGGAGAGTCCAGAGGCAGCACCGCCACGCCCACCGCGCTGCGGGCGTGGACGCCCTTGTCGCCGAGGACTTCGCCGAGGAGTTCGCTCGTGCCGTTGATCACCGCGGGCTGGCCCGTGAAGTCCGCCGCGGAGGCGACGAATCCGACGACCTTCACCACGCGGGCGATGCGGTCCAGGTCACCGGCGATGGACTTGACCGCCGCCAGGGCGTTCAGGCCGCAGGTACGCGCCAGGTCCTTGGCCTCCTCCGGCGTGACCTCGGCGCCGACCTTGCCGACCAGCGGGAGCTTGCCGTTCACCATCGGGAGCTGGCCCGAGGTGTAGACATACCGCCCGGACTGGACGGCGGGCTGGTACGCGGCCACCGGAGGGACGACCTCCGGCAGGGTCAGGCCGAGTTCCGCCATCTTCGCCTCAATAGCCCCGCTCATCCCTGCTTCTCCCGCTTCAGATAGGCAACGAGCTGCTCGGGGTTGGGCCCGGGGACGACCTGGACGAGCTCCCAGCCGTCGTCGCCCCAGGTGTCCAGAATCTGCTTGGTCGCGTGCACGAGAAGGGGCACGGTCGAGTATTCCCACTTGGTCATACGGCGACTGTAACGCCCGGCACAGACAGCCTCGTGCGTAGGCCGACGCACTACTGGTTAGGCTCGATTGCGTGAGCAGGCTCCAGGTCGTCAGCGGCAAGGGCGGAACCGGTAAGACCACGGTGGCCGCCGCTCTCGCGCTCGCCCTCGCGACGGAGGGTAAGCGCACCCTCCTGGTCGAGGTCGAGGGCCGGCAGGGCATCGCGCAGCTCTTCGAGACGGAGGCACTGCCGTACGAGGAACGGAAGATCGCCATCGCCCCGGGCGGCGGCGAGGTGTACGCCCTGGCCATCGATGCCGAACAGGCGCTCCTCGACTACCTGCAGATGTTCTACCGGCTCGGCAGCGCGGGCCGCGCCCTGCGCAAGCTCGGCGCGGTCGACTTCGCCACCACGATAGCCCCGGGCGTGCGCGACGTACTCCTGACCGGCAAGGCCTGCGAGGCGGTGCGGCGTAAGGACAAGAAGGGGCGATTCGCGTACGACTGTGTGGTCATGGACGCGCCACCGACCGGCCGGATCACCCGCTTCCTGAACGTGAACGACGAGGTGGCCGGGCTCGCGAAGATCGGCCCGATACACAATCAGGCGCAGGCCGTGATGCGGGTCCTCAAGTCCCCACAGACGGCGGTGCACTTGGTGACGCTGCTCGAGGAGATGCCGGTCCAGGAGACCGTCGACGGGATCGCGGAGCTGCGCGAGGCGGGGCTTCCGGTGGGCCGGATCCTGGTGAACATGGTGCGTCCCGCGGTCCTCGACGGGCCCGTTCCCGACGGCGTACGACGAACGGAGCTCGCGAAGGCGCTGTCGCGCGCGGGGCTCGGCGGGGCGCGCAAGGGCGGGCTCGCCGAGCAGTTGGTCGACCCGCTGCTTCGGCAGTCGGCGGAGTACGAGGAGCGGGTGGCCCTGGAGCGCGAGCAGCGGTGCACGCTCTCGGAACTTGAGCTTCCGGTCCAGGAGTTGGAGTTGCTGCCCGAGGGCATCGATCTGGCGGGGCTCTATCGACTCGCCGCCGACCTGCGGAAACAGGGGGTCTCATGACGCTGGATCCGGTTCCGGTGCCGATGCTGGATGTCGATGCGCTGATCGACGACCCGAAGACGCGGATCGTGGTGTGCTGCGGGGCGGGTGGCGTGGGCAAGACCACGACTGCGGCGGCGCTCGGGCTGCGCGCGGCGGAGCGCGGCCGCAAGGTCGTGGTGCTCACCATCGACCCGGCACGCAGGCTCGCCCAGTCGATGGGCATCGACTCGCTCGACAACACTCCGCGCCAGGTGAAGGGCGTGGAGCGGACGGACGGCGCGGCGGATCGAGGCGGGGCGTCGCGCAGCGACTCGTCTGAGGGCGGTGGCGGGCGACGGGAGGGCGAGCTGCACGCCATGATGCTGGACATGAAGCGCACGTTCGACGAGATCGTCGAGGCGCACGCGGACGGCGAGCGGGCCGCCGCGATCCTCAACAACCCCTTCTACCAGTCGCTTTCGGCGGGCTTCGCGGGCACGCAGGAGTACATGGCGATGGAGAAGCTGGGGCAGCTGCGGGCGCGCGACGAGTGGGATCTGATCGTCGTGGACACGCCGCCCTCGCGGTCGGCGCTCGATTTCCTGGACGCGCCGAAGAACCTGGGCTCCTTTCTGGACGGAAAGTTCATCCGGGTCCTGATGGCGCCGGCGAAGGTCGGCGGTCGGGCCGGGATGAAGTTCCTGAACGTCGGCATGTCGATGATGACGGGGACCCTGGGGAAGCTGCTCGGGGGCCAGTTCCTGGGCGACGTACAGACGTTCGTGGCCGCGATGGACACCATGTTCGGCGGCTTCCGCAAGCGGGCGGACGCGACGTATCGGCTCCTTCAGGCGACGGGTACGGCGTTCCTGGTGGTGGCGGCGCCGGAGCGGGACGCGCTGCGCGAAGCGGCGTACTTCGTGGAGCGGTTGGCCGCGGAGGAGATGCCGCTTGCCGGTGTGGTGCTCAACCGGGTGCACGGCAGTGATGCCGCCCGGCTCTCGGCCGAGCGGGCGCTCGCCGCCGCGGAAAATCTTGAGGAGCGCCGCATTGTGGATCAGGACGACGGGAAGGAAGAGGGGGGCAAGTCCCTCAACTCCCCCGTTTCTCCCGATAGTTCAGATAGTTCCGGCAGCTCCGACAGATCCGAGGGCAGATCCGAGGCTTCCGAGACCACCCTTGACGCCAATTCGGCCGACTCGGCCGACTCACGTGACGCCGATGAGCTGGCCGCCGGACTGCTGCGGCTGCACGCCGAACGTATGCAGCTGCTCGCCCGCGAAAAGCGCACACGCGACCGCTTCACCGCACTCCACCCGGACGTGCCGGTGACCGAAGTGGCCGCCCTGCCCGGCGATGTGCATGACCTCGTCGGTCTGCGGGACATCGGCGAACGGCTCGCGTCCCCCGGCCGGGCCTGAGGCGGACGGACCTCTGGCCTGGTACCGGGCCCGCGGGCACAGGCACCCCTCGGTGCTCCAGTCGGTGCTCTAGCCCACGGCGGCGTAGCTCTCGTAGTGCTCCTGGTCGTCGACGTCGATGTCCCCGACGCCCACCGGCAGGATTCCCGCGCTCCGCTCGTACTCGCTACGTGCGGTCTCGAGCAGTCTGCGCCAGGAGGTGACGGTCGGCCGCCGACGCAGCAGCGCGCGCCGCTCCCGCTCCGTCATGCCACCCCACACGCCGAACTCGACGCGGTTGTCCAGCGCGTCGGCCAAGCACTCGGTCCGCACCGGACATCCGGTGCACACCGCCTTGGCCCGGTTCTGCGCTGCACCCTGCACGAACAGTTCATCCGGATCGGTAGTGCGGCAGGCCGCCTGCGCACTCCAGTCGGTTACCCAGCCCATACCGGCGCCGTCCTCTCCCGAATCGAGGCTCCCCCACGGCGGCAGCGGCATATTCACCGCCGCCAGTTGAGGACGTTACGGAAGGTGGCGACGGCGCAACACCCCCTGCGGGCCCAATCTTGAATGGCCCGAACGGACTATGGGTAAGCGGCAGATCACCCGACGGAGTGAGCCGAGGGCATGCACAACAAGCCCGACAAACCGGACAGTTCCGTTGAGTCGCAGCCACTGCCGAACGCTGCGTGAAGGATCAGGCCAGAGCAACCGCCGGATTCGGGACGACGGTGGCCGGCCAGGGGCTTGATGCGTAACCACACTGCTGTGACCGTTGAGAACCAGCTTAGGCCAAGGCGTTACGCCTGTCCGGCGAATCAGAACGTAGACACCTCACGTTGCGAACGGGTCAAGCTGCGGCTGCGAGTTCAGCGGGGAACGCGGTCTGCTCGTCGAACAGTTCGTGGTGCTGAAGGCAGTG